>JADHLJ010000090.1 GCA_016780745.1 Alphaproteobacteria bacterium
CGCGGCGTGCCCGACATCGCAAGGCCCTCGGCGATCCTGGGCATCGCCACTTCCTCGAGATAGGCGCGGGTGCAGAACGGGTGCAGCCGCACGCCATCGCAGACCTCGCCCGCCAGTTTCAGCGTGTGCGGGCCAACCGCGGCGATCGTCACCGGCACCGGCGGCTGGCCGGTGGAAGTGGGCACGAAGTTCGGGGTCATCAGGGTGAAGGTATAATGCTCGCCGGTGAACTTGAGCGGTTCCCCCAGCTCCCAGCACCGCCAGATCGCCTTCAGCGCGTTGACATACTCCCGCAGACGGGGCGCCGGCGCCGACCACGGGGTGGAAAACCGCTTTTCGTTGTGCGGCTTGATCTGCGGGCCGATGCCAAGAACGAAACGTCCCTTGGATGCCTTCTGCAGATCCCAGCAGGTATTCGCCACCACCATGGGCGAGCGCGGAAAAGCGATGGCCACCGCCGTGCCGAGCCCGATCCGCTTTGTCGAGATCGCGGAGACCGCCAGAGGCATGAACGGCTCGTAGCGGTTTTCCATGGTCGCGATCAGGTCGAACCCGGCGGCCTCCGCCGCCCGCGCCGCCTCGGGCACCGCGTTCAGGTCTTCCTGGGGAAGCGTGGTCATGACTTGCACTGTCGAACTCTCCTCGACGGTTGCGCGGAAAGAGTGGGCGCCGCCCGGTTAGCTCGCGAGTTGTCGCCGGCGCACGTACCAAACCGCGCCATAGACGACAACCGTTCCCACCGCCGCGATCGCATATCCCTGGGGGTTTGGATAAAGGAAACCCGCCGCTCCGATGAACAGCAAACCTCGGATCACTGGGCCGATCACGCCAACTCCGTAGAGATACCCCTCGAAACCCGCCGCCATGAGTACCACCGCCACCGAGACGGCGGATATGGTGAGGATCATCAACGGCACGGAATCGCCCCGCAGGATCAAGGCCGGTGTCAGCACCAGTATGAAGGGCAGCACGAATTTGATCGATCCGAGCCGCATCGCGGTAAACGCGGTTTCCATCTGCTTGGAGCCCGCGATCACCGAGGCCGCGACGGCGGCCAGCGCCACCGGCGGGGTGATATAGGAGAGCATGCCCCAATACAGAATGAACAAGTGGCTGGCGATCGGGTCGAGACCGAACTCGATCAATGCCGGGCCCATGACGATGGCCAGGAAGATATAGCAAGCGCTAACCGTTACCCCCATGCCCAACAGGAAGCTTGTGATCGCCCCCATTGCCAGCAGGAGCCAGAGATTGTCGCCGGCGATGCCGACCAACTCGCGCGAGAACGCCCCGCCAACCCCGGTGAACGCAAGGGACCCAACGATAACGCCGATGCCGGCGAGGATCGCGATGATGTTCGAGATCGTCTTGGTGGACTCGACCACCAGTTCCATGAACTGGCGCAGATTGAACCGGTTCTTCTTGCGGAAGATGATCGTCGCGGCGATCAGCGCCAAAGTGGCGAAATACGGCGCGTAAAGCTCAAGCCGCGCCACCACCAGAAGGTAGACCAAGAGCGCCAGGCTGAAGAGATAGTACCAGCCGTCCTTCACGGTCTGCCACATGCTGGGGATTTCCTCGGCGGGCTGTCCCTTGAAGCCGTGCACGGCGGCGTGACAGTCAACCTGGAGCAGGAGCGCGGCATAGAACAGGATCGACGGCACGGCGGCGGCGATCACGATCTCGCCATAGGGAATGTTCAGAAACTCCGCCATGATGAAGGCAACAGCGCCCATGACCGGTGGCATCAGGGTGCCGCCCGTCGACGCGCAAGCCTCGACCGCGCCCGCGTAGGAGGGCGAATAGCCGGTGCGCTTCATCGTCGGAATGGTCAGCTGACCCGTGGTCACCACGTTGGAGATGACGCTGCCGCTGAGCGAACCGAAGAAGCCGCTGGACAGGATCGAGACCTTGGCCGGTCCGCCTCGGGTTTTGCCGAGCAAGGCCGCGGCGAAGTTCATGAAGAATTCGCCGCCTCCGGTCACCACCAGCGCGGCGCCGAACACCAAAAAGCCGATCAGGATATTACCCGCGACGCGCATCGGCACCCCGACGATGCTCTCAAAGCCCATGGCGTAGGAGCGCACCAATTCCTCGGGTGTTTTGCCAATACCCCACAGGAACCCGGGGGCTTCTTCCGTCCAGAGCGGGAAGGTGAAGAACACGACACAGACGCCGAACAACACCAGACCACCCGCCCGGCGTACGCCCTCGAGGGCGAGAAAACACATCAAGGCCGCCATCGCCGTCGGCGTCGGGGGCGCGACGGTATCCCAGCCTTTCTCGACCATCTCACCGCCGTGATACGACAGATAGAGCGCCGTCACGATGGTAAGCGCGAACAGGATCCAATCGTAAAACGGCACCCGGTCGCCATGACGCGCGATCGCGGGAAAGATCAGGAAAGCCAGGGGAAGGAAAATCGCGATAAGCAGGTAGTAGTATGAATTGTCGAGCAGCACGAAGCCGAAGGCGTTGAACCCAAAGGTCTGGTTGATCGCCACCGCGATCCCGAACCCGCCGTAGAACAGCGCTATCCAATAGACCAAACCGGTCAGGCGTTTCTTTCCCGGCTCTTCGTATTTATGGATCTTTTCGGCTATATCCGGCGAGGCCGCCGAAACAGAGTCCTGCGTCATGCTCGAATCCAAAAATGTCGCGGGTATGGGCGGGCGCCTAGGACACTAGCCGCTGGACGCGAAACCTCGGGACAGCTTCCCTAGGCTCGGCCCCCTGGATACTGGCCAAGGCACAGGCGGCCGCGCGACGCGACCGCCTGTCCGATGGTCATGGAGTATGCGGAACCCCGATCAGTCGAGCCCCTTCTCCTTGCGGACATTGGCCCACCAGTCTTCCCAACCAGCACCGGCCTTGATCTTGTTGCCCTTTTTGCGCTCGGCGGCGCGCATGTCGTTATACGAGTCCTGCGCTTCTTCCCAAGCCTCTTGAACCGCCGCCTGACGGGCGACCTTGGCGTCTTGCCAAGCCTGGGCTTCGTCGGACCACACACCCTTTTCCTTGAAGTACTTCACCGAAGCATCGTGGAAAGCGGCCTCGCATGGCGGGGTCGCGGCATCCTTCAGGCGCCAGAACTGAGACGCGTAGGAGACGTCCTTGTACTTCGGATACATCTCATCCATCGCCTTGACGATCGTGTAAACCTCATCGAAGTCACGTTCGGCGTAGGTCACCATCATCGGATAGCGGAAGGACATGGTGTTGGACGGCTTCTCAGGCGAGATGCCGGCGCCCGACTCGGTTTTGATCGGCGCGTACATCGGCGCGATCTTGGTCATCCGGGCCCAGGCTTCCTTGTCATTCGGGTCGAACTGCAACCAGCTGACGCCGTTTGGCGAGGCTTCGATCTCCTTCGAGAATCCCGAGGTCGGCGCGGCCAGGAAGCCGTCGATCTTGCCGGTCAGCAGCGACGTCTTCATGACGCCATAGCCACCGTGCCAGACCCGCTCCCACTCACCTTCCTTCAAGCCCGCGAAAGCGGCGACCGCGTCGGTCTTGACGTTGACCGAGGGACTACCCTTCACATAGCCGAGGCGAATGCCCTTGGCCTTGCGCGCGTCCGAGAACTTGGAGTCACCGAGCAACACGATGCCCGTCGCGGCGGGCGGCGAGAGCACACAGCGCAGATCCTGCGGCCCCCAATCGGTGGACGCGAAATCATAGGTCCCCTCGGAGCCGAAATACGTACCGGACGCCAGGAAGGCGTAATCGGCCTTGCGCTGCGCCAGGGGCAGCATGCGGCCGATACTCGTGCCGGACGGGATGATGCGAACCCGCGTGCCATAGGTTTGCTTGAACGCGTTGGCGATACCCGAGGCTTGAGCGAAACCCGAGCTACCGAAGTCATAGGACGTGAAGACCAGACGCTTGGGCACTTCACCCGCCGAGGCCTGGGCGGCAACCGCGAGAACCGCGGCCGCGGCAACTGGCGCGATAGCCAGTTTTACAAACTTGTTCATTAAACCCTCCTGTTCATGACCGGATTTTATTTTCTGTTGATCCGTTAGACCAAATTTCGTGTTTCCGGCATGCCGCGCGATCACCCATGCGAGCGAAAACGACACTGGAGTAATCCTGGCTCGTACCGAAACGCATTACAACCATTTCCCCCGGGACAAACCTCGCCGCGGGCCGACTTGACGCTCCCGGTTGGACTGTTCACGCTAACGGGTCCGCGCGGTATCCGGCTCGCCGCGAGCGGAGCCAACCTCACCTCGTTCAAGCATGGAAAAAGCAAGACGATGATGGCGAAAAACCAACCAACGCCCGACGAACGACCCGGTTTCGCGATCATGAACGGGCGGCTAATGCCATACGCCGACGCGAAAATTTCCATCATGGCGCCAGGCCTTACCTTCGCGGTCACGATCTTCGAGGGGCTTCGTGGCTATTGGAACGCCGAGCGCGAGGAGCTGAATATCTTTCGCATCGGCGCCCATCTCGACCGCATGGCGTTCGGCATGACCCTGATGGAACTCGACGGCCCGCCCAGCGCCGACGATTTCACGTATCAAATCCTTGAAGTAACGCGGGCAAACGATATCCGCGAGGATTGCTACATCCGGCTCCAGGCCTATGTGGACGAATGGGGTGACATGACCGCGACCGGTCCGGTCGGAAGCTCGGTCATCTGCCGGTCCCGGCCCCGGGTCTCGGCCTTCGAGATCGGCAAGCATTTCTGCGTGGCCAGTTGGCGGCGCAACACCGACGACGCCAGCCCGCCCCGTATCAAGGCGACCGCGAACTACCTGAACAGCCGTCTCGCGGGCATGGAAGCCAAGCGGAACGGCTATGGCGGCGCCATCATTCTTAATCATGACGGCAGCGTCGCGGAGGGACCTGGCGGTTGCATTTTCCTGCGCCGCGGCGAGACCTTGATCACGCCATCGGTGACCGATGGGATCCTGGAAAGCGTGACCCGCGATACGCTCATTCAATTGGCCAGGGCCGCGGGACGGAATGTCGAGGAACGAAAGGTGGGGCGCACCGAACTCTACCTGGCGGACGAGATGTTTTATTGCGGCACCGGCCAGGAGATAACCCCCATGCTCTCCGTCGACGGCAAGCCCATCGGGAGCGGCGAGCCCGGCCCCCTCACCCGAGACCTCCAGCGCGACTATGACGCCCTGGTTCGAGGTCACGCGAGCCCGGGTTTCAGCGACGGCTGGCTGACGCCGGTTTGGGGAAATTCATGAGCGCCGGGAAACAAGCGATCGACCCGGTTCGCCTTGGTCTTATCTGGCGCCGTCTCGACGGCATCGCCGATCAGGTCGCCGAGACCTTCGTGCGCGCGGCCTTCTCGGTGGTGGTACGAGACAACTATGACATGGCTTTCAGCCTGTTCGATGGCCAGGGCCGCCAATTGACCCAGTCCAAGCGCAGCATTCCGAGCTTCATGGGCACCCTGCCCCACACCCTGGCCGAGGTCTTGGCGAAGTTTCCGGCCGAAAAACTGGCCCCCGGCGACGTCATCATCACCAATGATCCGTGGATCGGAACCGGCCACCTCAACGATATCTCCATGGTGCGTCCACTGTTTCGCGGCGACCGGCTGATCGCCTTCGCGGCCAGCACGGCGCATACCGTGGATATCGGCGGCGCGCCCTCGCCATCGGCCAAGGATCGCTTCGAGGAGGGCTTGACCATCCCGATCTGCAAGATCGTCGACGGCGGCGTTGAAAGCCCGGTAGTCCTTGATTTCCTCGAGGAGAACCTACGCCAGCCCTCGGAGACCTTGGGCGATATCCGCGCCCAGTTCGCCGCCTATCGCGACTGTGACGCGATGCTGAACCGGTTGCTGGATGAAGAGAAGCTCGAGGATCTCGACGCCATCGCCGACGAGATCATCGCCCGCTCGGAGGCCAGCATGCGCGCCGCCATCACCGCCTTGCCGGATGGCGTCTATCGCGACGGCTTTACCGTGGACGGCGTCGACAAGCCCTTGCGTATCGAATGCGCGGTCACAATCGCCGGTGAGACCCTGGCGGTGGATTTCGCGGGCACATCCGATCAGGTGCCCTGGCCGATCAACTGCGTGCTGAACTACACTCAGGCCTATGCGCGCTACGCCATCAAGTGCCTTCTCGACCCGCACGCGCCGAACAACGCCGGGACCTTGAGGCCGATTACCATCACCGCGCCCCAGGGATGCCTTCTGAACGCCGCCGTGCCGGCCCCGGTCTGGGGACGCCACCTTTCCGGGCATTACGTACCACCGGCGATCTTTGGCGCGCTGGCCGCGATAATGCCGGACAAGGTGACGGCTGAATCCGGCTCGCCGCTCTGGAATGTCTATTTCGCCGGCCAGAAACCGGATGGCGACGGCAATTTCGTGAAGATGTTCTTCATGAATGGCGGGCATGGCGCCCGGCCGCATGGCGATGGCCCCGGATGCCTCAGCTTTCCAAGCAATGTCTCGAACCAGCCGATCGAGGCCTTCGAGCACCAAGTTCCCTTGATCACAACCGAGAAGGCCTTCATCCCCGATAGCGGCGGCGCCGGCAAGTATCGCGGCGGCAATGCTCAGAGGATCGGATTTCGGTCGGTCTCCGACCAGCCGATCACCATGACCATTCGCCATGAGAGGGTCAGCTATCCCCCGCGCGGCTTGCTCGGCGGGGGCAACGGCAGCGCCGGTATCGATCTGGTCAACGGCGAGGTTATTCCGGCGAAATCCAGAAGCGAGTTGCAACCCGGCGATGTGGTCACCTTCCATACCGCCGGCGGCGGCGGCCTGTTCCCGGCGGAGGAGCGAGAGACGGATCTGATCAAGGCGGACCTGGAAGCCGGTCTCGTGACCGCCGCCGCGACCCGGGAGACCGGACGATGAGTGACTGGCGTATCGGCGTCGATATCGGCGGCACCTTCACCGACATCGTGCTGTGGGACAGCGGCGGCGGCCAATTGATCATCGACAAGGTTCTGACCACGCCCGATGATCCGTCGCGGGCGGTGCTTGCGGGTATCCGGCAAGTCCTCGGGACCGCCGACATCCAGGCGCGCGATCTCGGAGCGGTGATTCACGGCACAACCCTGGTCGCCAACGCCTTGATCGAGCGCAAGGGCGTGAAGACCGCCCTGATCACCACCGAAGGCTTTCGCGATGTCCTGGAGATCGGTCGCGAGTGGCGCTACGACCTGTTTGATCTGGATATCGCGATGCCCACCCCCTTGGTGCCAAGGCCCCTGCGCCAAGAGGCCAGGGAACGCGTCGGTCCCGACGGGTCCGTCGTCACCCCTCTCGATATCGAGGCGCTGCGTCCGGTTATCGCCGGCCTGAAGGACGCGGGGGTGGAAGCGCTGGCGGTATGCCTGCTGCATTCCTACGTCAATCCGGCGCATGAACAGGCCATCGCCGGGCTTCTGGCCGAGGAATGGCCCGAAGTCGCGCTCTCGCTTTCCTCTTCGGTCAGCCCGGAACTCGGCGAATATGAGCGGAGCTCCACCACCGCCGCGAACGCCTATATCCACCCGGTTTTCCGCGGCTATGTCGACCGGCTCGTCGCGGCGCTGGAAGAGCTCGGCTTCACCCGGGAGCTGCTGCTGGTGCTCTCGGACGGACGCTGCGTGCGCGCGGGCGTCGCGACGCGCTATCCGATCCGGCTTGTGCAATCCGGCCCCGCCGCCGGGGCCGAGGCGGCGCGATTGTTCGGCGAGTTGGCCGGCGTGGATGATGTCCTGTGCTTCGACATGGGCGGCACCACGGCCAAGGCCTGTCTGATCCCCGACGGCCAGCCCGAGCGCACGGTGCATTTCGAGGTCGCCCGCGAGACCCGTTTCGCCGAGGGCAGCGGCCTGCCGCTCCAGATTCCCGCCATCGACATGATCGAAATCGGCGCCGGTGGCGGCAGTATCGCCCGGGTCGACCAACGCGGCCTGCTGCAAGTCGGCCCCGACAGCGCCGGCGCCAGTCCTGGACCGGTTTGCTACGGCGCGGGTAACCAACAGCCGACGGTCACCGATTGCGACCTCGTGCTCGGCTATCTCGGCGCCGACTCGTTTCTTGGCGGGCGCATGCGGCTGGACAAGCAAGCCGCCGAGAACGCCATCGCCGAACATCTCGCCAAGCCACTCGGCATCAGCGTCGCCGAGGCGGCCTGGGGCGTCCACGAAACGGTGACCGCCAATATGGCTCAGGCGGCCACCATCCACGCTATTGAGCGAGCGCTGGACGTAACCCGTTTCGTCATGTTGCCGATCGGCGGCGCGGGGCCGGTGCATGCCTGTGGCATGGCGGCGAAAATGAATATCGACACCCTGATCTGCCCGACCGGCGCGGGCGTCGCCTCCGCGGTCGGCATGCTGTCCTCGGCGATTTCCTTCGAGGTCGCGCGCGCCGCGCCGATGGCGGCCAAGAGCCTCGATTTCGAACGGCTCGGCGCGATGATCACCGAAATGGACGCCGAGGCCTCGGACCTTGTTACCAGCGCCGGGGTGGCGGCGGAAACGGTCACCCGCCGCCTATCCGCGATGATGCGCTATGTCGGACAAGGCTATGAGATCGAGGCGGTCCTCGCGCCGGAGGTCATTCATACGGGAGACAAGGCGGCGTTGCTTGAGGCTTTCAACGAGGCCTATCGGCGGCGCTATGGCCGCAACGAGGACATGCCGGTGGAGATCCTGACATGGCGCCTCGCGGTCGAAGGGCCGCGATCCGGTCTTGGACAATCGCTTCTTGCCCGCGCGAGCGGCACGGGGGCCTCGCCGAAGCCTATCGGCCATCGCTCCGCCTGGTTCGGCGACGGCTTCGTGGAAACACCGATCCACCGACGCGCCGATTTGCCGAGTGGCGCGACCATCGCCGGCCCGGCTATCATCGAAGAGGTTGAGTCGACGACGATCGTTCCACCGGATTTCGATCTATCGGTCGACCGCGCGCTCAATCTCGTACTGACCAGGGCCTCGCCGACAGGAAAAGGGAAATGACAACGCCGCCGCCCTTCATCGACTGGCTTGTCGACCGCCTCCATGGCGAGGGCACTCGGTTCGCGTTTGGCGTGCCCGGCGGCGGCACCAGCCTTGATCTGATCGCCGCGGCGCGGCGCCGCGACATTCAAATGGTCCTCACCGCGCGGGAAGACGCGGCGGTCATCATGGCCGGGGTGGCCGGAATTCTCGGCGACGCGCCCGGCCTGGCTTTTTCAACCAAGGGGCCGGGCCTGACCTCCGCCGCCAATGGCATCGCCTCGGCGGCGCTCGACCGGATGCCGGTTCTTTTGATGACGGAGACTTTCGCGCCCGGGGAGACCGATTATGTCAGCCACCAGGTTTTCGACCAGAACGCCTTGGTGTCACCCTTGCTGGACGTGGCCGGCGGCGGTGTGATCGAGGCCAGCGCCCAGGCGGTCGAGACTTGGCTCGCGCTTGGCCCAAGGCCCGCCCGCATTCCGGCGGTGATGTTTCCCACCCCGAACGCCCTTCGAGAGCCGGTCCAACCGACTTCAGCAACGCCAAGCCGCGCGGACACCCGCCCGGCCAAGGTGCAAGCCGCCGCGCAACTGGCGTCCGAAGCCCAGCGTCCGGTAATCATCATCGGCCTGGAAGCCACGCGCGCCGAACTTGAAGCCCCGATCCGCGGCCTTGTCGAGCGTCTGAACGCGCCCGCCCTCACCACCTATATGGCGTCCGGCATGATCCCGCATGATCATCCCAACAATGCCGGCACCTTCACCGGCGGGGCGATCGAGCAGCCCTGCGTCGGCGAGGCCGACCTGATCATCACGATCGGCCTCGACCCGGTTGAGCTGATCCGCAAACCCTGGGCCTATGAGGCGCCGGTGCTCGACCTGTGCGAGATCACCCGCGAGCCACACTACTTCACGCCGCTCCTGCGCCTCGCCGGTGACCTGCCGGATGTCACCCGATCTCTCCTCGAGGCGCTCGGGCCTTTCCCCCGGCGCTCGACCTGGACGGCCCAGGCGATCGGCGCCCATCGCGCGCACTTCAAGGACGGCCTTGGAATCGAGAACGCCGATGGCCTTTCCCCAAGCGCCGTTGTCGATATCGCGGCCGGCGCGTTCGACGGCAAACCACGCCTCGCGGTCGACGCGGGCGCCCATATGTTCTCGGCCTGCGCCTTCTGGCCGGCCCGGCGCGCGCGCGACGTGCTGATCTCCAATGGATTGGCCAGTATGGGTTTCGCGATACCCGCCGCGATCGCCGCCGCGCTGCATGACCCGGGTCGCGGCGCCGTGGCGATGAGCGGCGATGGCGGCGCGATGATGTGCCTGGGAGAGCTGCAAACCGCCGCGCGGACGAACGCGAATGTCTGCTTCATCATCTTCAACGACGGACGGCTCTCGCTGATCGATATCAAGCGCGAGGAACGCCAGATGCCGGATCTCGGCCTGAATTGGGAGGCACCGGATCTGGCCGGCGTCGCGCGGGGCTTTGGCCTGACCGCCTGGACCGCCGAGGACGAAGACGGGATGCGCCAAGCCTGCGCCGAGGCCGCGGCAATGGACGGCCCCCGCCTGATCGACGCCCGCGTCGGCTCCGCCGGGTATTTCGACCAAATGAAGGCCTTGCGCGGCTAAGGCCTCCCGGTGTCCGCCAGAGCATTTCAGCCCGGCATCAAGATCACTCTTGGACTCTCGTTGTCTTGACCGCGACGAGTTGCTATATCCCGGATTGGTTTCCGGCCAGGGGCGGCCGGGCCAACGCCGAGCATCGGGCGGCCGCGGATTTCCCGCGCACCTCTCCCCCTGGGGCGACCACTCATGGCAAGACGCAGAAAACTCTACGAGGGCAAGGCCAAGGTTCTTTACGAGGGACCGGAGCCCGGAACCCTGATTCAGTACTTCAAGGACGACGCCACCGCTTTCAATAATGAAAAGCAGGGCATCATCACCGGCAAGGGCGTCCTCAACAACCGGATCAGCGAGTATCTCATGACCCGGCTGGCCGAGATCGGCATCCCGACCCATTTCATGCGCCGCCTGAACATGCGCGAGCAGCTGATTCGCGAGGTCGAGATCATTCCGATCGAGGTGGTGGTCCGCAACATCGCCGCCGGCTCGATCTGCAAGCGCTTCGGCATCGAGGAAGGCACCCCGCTGCCGCGCTCGATCGTCGAGTATTATTACAAGAACGACGATCTGGGCGATCCCCTGGTCGCCGAAGAGCACGTGACGGCCTTCGGCTGGGCCAATACCCAGGACATCGACGACATGATGGCCCTGTCGCTCCGGGTGAACGACTTCCTTTGCGGCCTGCTGGTCGGCGTCGGCTTGCGTCTCGTCGATTTCAAGCTGGAATTCGGGCGGTACTATACCGAGGAGGCGATGCAGCTCGTGCTCGCGGACGAGATCAGCCCGGATAACTGCCGGCTTTGGGATCTGAAGACCAACGAGAAGCTCGACAAGGACCGCTTCCGCCGCGATCTCGGCGGCGAGCGCGAGGCCTATCAAGAGGTCGCGCGCCGTCTCGGCGTCCTGCCCGAGGCCGGCCCGATGGACCTCAAGGGCCCCAAGGCGATTCAATAACCCTTGGTCAATAGATCCAGGCCTCGTTGGAGGTCAGGTTTGACCCATAACCCGCGACCGGGAAGAGTGATGAAGGCGAAAGTTCACGTTACCTTGAAAAACGGCGTTCTCGATCCCCAGGGCAAGGCGGTCGAAAACGCGCTAGGCACCCTCGGCTTCGACGGCGTCGCCGGCGCGCGCATCGGCAAATACATTGAGCTCGACCTCACCGAAACCGACCCCGCCAAGGCCGAGGCCCAGGTCACCGAAATGTGCGAGAAACTACTCGCCAACACGGTGATCGAGAATTACCGGGTGGAGGTTGGAGGGTAGGGGCGCGGATATCGCCCGAGCTCTCGCGGCTCGTGTCGCGGATGACTCGGCAACAATCGGCGGAACCGCGCGTCTAATGCGAGTAAGGACAAGCCAAGGGCGGTCGGTCCCGGATATCGGATTAATTCGGGGACAGCCACCTAATTCGTGAATTAGGTGGCTGTCCCCGAATTCCCAAGATTCACCCGCCCGCTCCGACCCCGGCGCCCAGGTTCGAAACGAAAAGGTTAATTCGGTGGCTGTCCCCGGACTTGCTGTTGCTTCACCCAAACCGTTGGAAAGTCCATGGCCGAAATCGACACAATTGCACTTCTAACCAGAGAATATTTTGAACTACAGCAGATGTACGAGGCATTTGACGAGAAGTCGCTGACAATCAAAGGCTGGGCCGTCTCGATCGCGCTTGCTGGCGTGGTTACAGCAATCTTGAAGCACAATCGTCTCATCGTAGCATTTTCCGGCGCAAGCGCCGTCTTGTTTTGGATTATCGATGCGCTGTGGCGAACTTTCGCATGGGGCTACGCTCCGAGGATCTCGCTAATCGAAAAAGCCATGCGCGAGCCAAACGTCATCGCCATACAAGAGTTCTTGCGCGCGCATGATTTTCACCACCTTCAGATTTATTCTGCGTGGTATGCGGCTTGGAACTCCGAACACCTGGAACGGTTCTGGACAACGATGGGCAAAATGGGAACTTTCTTACCCCACGCTGTAGTTATTGTTCTGTGCCTCATTCTCTGGTTCATGTGGCCTCGATTGAATTTTGAAAGCCGCGCGGTCGACCAAAAAGAAAAGGATTCGGGGGAAAGACAACAGTCTGTGCTCCCTCCCGGATGAATTTCAAATAAGCTACTTTTCAGAACCCGCCGGTCACATCCTCAATCACACGCTCGACCAACATGGATTAATTCGGGGACAGCCACCTAATTCGTGAATTAGGTGGCTGTCCCCGAATTTCCCATTCTTTCACGAAAGACAAAACCACTTAGTTAATTACGAAACATCTCTTACCCCCCCTTATCGGGACATATTGACTTTTTATATCGGCAAAATCTCACCCCTTTCATCCAGGGGAAAATATTTCTTCAATTTGCATAATATTTGCTATATTGCATCTGTTCCGCAAAACGCGCCAACTGGATGGACAGCGTTCGTTGGACGCTGGCCCGATTGGGATTTTATCCGTTGAAACCATTGCTAAAATCGATTTTAGCAACCCTGCTGGGAAACCGCGTTTCAAGTGCCTTCGGTTTTTTTTGGGGCGGGTCGATTTTTGTTCTTTTGTCACGGCTAGAACGGTGCTGGCGCATGGGGCGGGATTTGAGGCGTCAAGACGACGCCCCCGGTCTTCCCGTGCGCCTGCAGATAGAAACCACCGACATCTGCAACCTTCGCTGCAAAATGTGCGCCCGCGAACAGCTTAC
>JADHLJ010000091.1 GCA_016780745.1 Alphaproteobacteria bacterium
CTGGCAGGATTATTTCGCCGGCATGCCGCTCAACCGTCCGGCCAAGGTCGAGGAGGTAGCGGATGTCTCGGTCTATCTATGCTCCGACCGGGCGGCGTGGTTGACCGGTATCACCATCAATGTCGATGGCGGCGCCGCCAACCGCTAGACGGTCCGGGTGAATGCGAGTCGGGAGAGAATGCAATGACGCGTGGGCTTGATCATCTGGTCATGGTGGTGAATGACCTGGAAGCGGCGCGGGCCGACTATGAACGGCTTGGCTTCACGACCACGCCCAGGGCGCTCCACCCATTCGGTACCGAGAATTTTCTAGTGCAGTTGCAGGGGAATTTCCTGGAAGTCGTCGGTATCGCGGATGCCTCGATCATTCCCGATCACGCGCCCGGCGTTTTCAGCTTCGCCCGAGGAAACGCTGATTTCCTGGCGCGACGCGAGGGTATGACTTCCCTGGTGTTTCAAAGCGAGGATGCCAGGGCCGATCGGGCCGACTTCCTGGCGGCGGGCCTGAATGCCTACGAGAATGTCGACTTCTCCCGCAAGGCGAGACTGCCGGATGGCAGCGAGGTCACGGTCGCCTTCTCGCTCGCCTTCGTGACCGATCCGGATATGCCCGAGACAACCTTCTTCACCTGCCAGCAGCACGCGCCGGAGCATTTCTGGAAGCCTGCCTACCAGGTCCATGCGAACGGCGCGCACCATGCCGCCGAGACGATCATGGTGGCGCCCGACCCCAGCGCCCACGTGGGCTTCTTTTCCGGCACCCATGGCGCGGACGCCGTCGCGGTGGAAGGCGAGGCGGTTTCGGTGACGACGAGCCTCGGGTCAATTTCAATGATGACGCCGGCGGCATTCCGCGATCGGTTTGGCGTTGATACGCCAGGCCCCGTGGAGACACCGCATTTCGCCGGTTTTAGCATCGCCGTCAATAATCTCGACGAGGCGCGAAGGCTCCTCAACGCGGCGGGGGTCGAGGGCCACGATACGGCGGGATCGATCCAATTAAGCTCCGCGCTATCGGGGATCGTGGTCGAATTCACCGAGTGATCGCGAAACGAGGAAACGGGCATGCTCAAGCACGATATCCTGAGGCATCCGACGACGCTTCTGAGCGCCGCGCAACGCGAGCAGTATTTTGAGGAAGGCGCGGTTCTGGTTGAAGGCGCGGTTCCCGAGAGCTGGCTGAAACGCCTGCGCGCCGCCTCGGACGAGATTATCGAGCGTGGCCGCGCCATCGCCCAATCCGACGGTGCCTTTATCGTGGAGGAAGGGCATTCCGCCGATGCTCCGCGGCTGAAACGGCTTTCCAGCCCGATCGATCATCATCCCACCTTCTGGGAGTTCGCCAGGTCCTCCCCGGGCGTGGAGGCCGCGGCCGATCTGGTTGGCCCGGACGTGAAATACCACCATTCCAAGCTCAACTTCAAATGGGCCAAGGGTGGGATGAAGTTTGACTGGCATCAGGATATCCAGGCTTGGCCGCATACCGATTACAGCCCGGTGACGGTCGGCCTGTATCTCGAGGATTGCGCGATCGAACAGGGCCCGTTGATAACGATCCGCGGCAGTCATGACGGTCCGTTGCACAGCATGTATGACGAGAACCGAAACTGGGTGTTGCGCATCCCCGAGGATCAAATCGACATGACCAAAGCCAATACGATGGTTGGTCCGGCGGGCTCGCTCGTCCTGTTGAACTGTCGAACAATCCACGGCTCGGCGCCGAATCTCTCCGGGCGGTCGCGGCCGTTCCTACTGAACGTCTATTCATCCGCCGATTCCTTTCCCTACGGGGCGAACCCGATCCAGAGCCCGAGCGCCGGCACGATCGTGCGCGGAGAACCCGCGCGGATATCCTGTCATGATCCGCGGCCCTGCGAGGTGCCTCCGGATTGGACCAAGGGTTATGCCGGGCCGTGGGCGCACCAGAACCGCGAGAAGACGCCGCAAGCCGCCGGATGATTGTTTTTCGAGCCAAGGAGATCTCATGAGCAAGACCGCCGCGACCGCTGGTTTCATGTCGATGAAGGGCGGTGGCTATTATTCCAAGGCCACCATCGGCGCCAAGCACACCATCGATCGGGCCACCCATCTGATCCTGGACGCGATCGAGCGCATGGACCCCGCCGATGACGGCTCGCCCTTCACCATGTCGGATATGGGTTGCGCCGATGGCGGGACGTCGGTCTCGATGGTCGGAACGGTATTGAAGGAGGTGCGCCGCCGGGTGCCGTCGCGGCCGCTTCAGATGGTCTACACGGATCTGCCGCGGAACGATTTCAGTCAAGTGTTCCAGAACATCCACGGCCAGACCGATATCGAAACCTATATTGACGAGATCGACGACCTCTATGTCTTCGCGTCGGCGACCTCGTTCCACAAGCCGATCTTCCCCGCCGGCACGCTCAATCTAGGGTTCTCGGCGACGGCTTCGCATTACATCAGCGAGAAGCCAGGCGTGATCTCGGACCATGTTCACATGGTCGGCGCCTCGGGCGCGGAGCGCGAGGCCTATGTCGAGCAGGGCCGCCTCGATTGGGAGCGCATGCTGCTCAACCGGGCGCGAGACCTGGCGCCGGGCGGGCGGCTGGCGCTGTTCAATTTCGGGATCGACGAGGAGGGCCGTTATCTCGGCTCCACCGGCGGCGCCGACATGTTCGATACCTTCAGCCGGCTCTGGGCGGATCTGCGCGACCAGGGGGTGATCACGGCGGAGGAATTCGTCAACACCAACTTCCCCCAGAGCTATCGGACGGTCGAGCAGTTCACCGCCCCGTTCCGTGATACCGCCAACCCGGTCTATCAGGCCGGCCTCCGAATGGAGCATGTCGAGACCCGGGTGGTCGCCTGCCCCTTCGCGGTCGATTTCAAGGAGCATGGCGACGCGGCGCGGTTCGCCCATGAATATATCCCGACCCTGCGGTCCTGGAGCGAGGCGACCTTCGCCAGCGGGCTTTCGACGGCGCGACCCGTCGAGGAGCGTCAGGCGATTATCGATCGCTTTTACGATAGCTACGAAGCGCTGGTCCGCGGCGCGCCGGACGGCCACGCCATGGATTATGTCCATTGCTATCTGATCATCGAGAAGGTGGCGGCGTAGGGCTCGACCCATGCGCCTTGTCGCCTGGAATTGCGCCATGGCGCTGCACCGCAAATGGGCGGCATTGCAAAGCATACGTCCCGACGTCGCGGTAATTTCCGAAGCGGCCGAGCCGGAGCGTCTGATCGCGCGCGAGCCGGCGATTGGTGATCACTCACTTGTCTGGATCGGCAAACGGCCTAACAAGGGCCTGCTGATAGTTGGCTTTGGCGGCGTCACCCTGGAGATGAGCCGGTATCGCTATGATTCACGCTTACACTGGATCGCCCCGGTAAGCGTCCATGGGCTACCCGGCATGCTGGAGCCGTTGCGCTTGCTGGGTGTTTGGGCGCAGAACGCCAACGAGGGCAATCGCCAGAAAGCCAATCCCGGTTATCTGCAAGACGCGTTGAAACGGTATCGCCGGTTCTTGAAGGATGGTCCGGCGGTGGTCGCGGGTGACTTCAACAATCATATCTTCTGGGACAAGCCGGGTTGGCGGATGAATCACGCCAACGAGATCGTCGCGCTCGATCGGCTGGGCCTGGTAAGCGCCTACCACGCGGCGCGGGGTATCGCCGCGGGAGAGGAGGTCGATCCCACGATCTACTGGCGCGATCGGACAATTGACGGGCCGACCTATCACATCGACTACATCTTCATGCGCAAGGGCTGGACGCGCCGGCCTTTTACGCTTGATGTCGGTGGTTTCGATGATTGGGTCGGTTCCGGCCTCAGCGATCACGTGCCGCTGACGCTCGATATAAATCTCGAGCAGGTCTAACTGGCCTCAACCTCAGGCGATGGTCCTCAGAACCACGGCCAGGATGAAGGTGGCGCCAATATAGGACAGCCCAACGGTTTGAAACATGCTCATCGCTCGCACTCCCCTGCTTGGCCGCGTCGTCACATCGACCGACCATCGGTTTCGATTTGCGGGATATAGGGCTAGTTCTCGAAACCGAGCAGTGGCGAAACATCAAGGCAGCCATGCGAAAATCACATGGCCCGGCCCCTTTTCCGAGCGCTATTCGGCGGCGGCTTTTTCCGGGCGTTCACGCGCCGCCATTTCCGCGATGATCTTCTTCAAATAGTTCGGACCCTTATCAATGGCGAGCCGCACCGGGCGACGATCGAGCGGCTTTTCCTCGCGGCGCTGTATCGCTTCCAGAACCACCTTGTCTTCGTCGAAGGCAACGCGGAATTGCTCGTTCATGCGGTCGCCCATCCCAGGGTCGTCCACCGCGATGTTGCGGATATGCATCCAGTAATCGACGGTCTCGGTCTCGCTAATTGGTGTCAGGAAGTGCAGGGCGAAAAGCCGCGCGCCGAACTGGCGTTCCTCCTCGCTCGCATTCCGCTCTGTCTCGATGCTGCCGAAGTCGATCACCGCGATATTGGGCGCGTGATAGTAGTAGTAGTGCCAGCGATCCACATGGCCCTTGAAGAGGTCCAGGGCCTTGAAAAACCCGATCGGCGGCGCGTCGCGGATCCAACGCGAGGTAATTACCGTGTGGCCGTCCCGCTCGACCTCGACGGGAACACCCTCGCTTTCGGGGTTCCCCAGGGTCGTGGGATGAACGTAAGCGACGTGGGCCGGATCGCAGAGGTTATCGGCAAGGTGCACATAGTTGGCCGCGAAATACAGCCCGTCGCCGAAATGCGGCGCCCAACCCTCGGCTTGCATTTCCGGCAGCTGGAATATCTCCGAGGTGTCGGCGAGCGCGGGATCGCCCATCCAGATCCAGACAATGCCGTTGGTCTCATGGACGGGATAGGAGCGTACCCGGGCTGAGTCAGGGAGATTGTCCTGGCCCGGAATGCGGACACAGCGGCCATTGGCCCCGAAGGTCATGCCGTGATAGCCGCACTCGATCGCGTCGCCCTTGAGGCGACCCATCGACAGCGGTAGGCGCTTGTGCGGACATTGGTCCTCCAGCGCGGCGGGCGCGCCGGCCTCGGTCCGGTAGAAGACGATGTCCTCGTCCATGATTCGCTTGGTCGAAAGTTCCCGAGGGATCTCGTGGGACCAACCGGCGACATACCAGCAATTGCGAACGAAAGTCATGGCTTCCCTCCCGCGCCTCTAGATGGCAGTGATCATTCGTATACAAACGATTTCCAGCGCGGTGGTCAAGCGCCACGGCACTTCGATCTCGTATGATTGACACTCATATTTCATTTGTATACGAATGAATTTTCGGTGGTCAACGAAGCCCGCGCGCGGGTTGAATTGGGAGCCTTCATGGACGGAACGCGGCTTTCGGACGGCCTGTCGAGTTTCGCCCGTCCCGCGCTGTTGGACGAGGCGCTGGCGCTGCTATCAAGCGGCGACTGGACCATCCTGGCGGGCGGCACTGATTATTTCCCGGGTTTGCGCGATCGCGCGAGGCAAGGTCCGGTCCTCGACATTTCCAATCTCCAGGCTCTGCGCGGTATTTGCGAGGACCAGACCCATTGGCGGATCGGCGCGCTCACAACCTGGAGCGATATTATCAAGGCCGATATGCCGCCGGCCTTCGACGCCCTGAAGCTGGCGGCGCGGGAGGTCGGGTCGGTTCAAATCCAGAACCGGGGAACAGTGGCGGGTAATCTTTGCAACGCCTCGCCCGCGGCGGATGGCGTGCCACCCCTGATGATCCTTGATCCCGAGATCGTGTTGACGTCGCTCGCCGGGGAACGCCGGGTGCCGCTCGGCGATTTCATTCTCGGTAACCGGTCGACGGCCTTGACCGCGGACGAGTTGGTTACCGAGATCCGCGTGCCCAAATCCTCGTCCCGGGGAATGTCGGGTTTCACCAAGCTCGGATCTCGCGTGTATCTGGTGATTTCCATCGCCATGATCGCGGCACGCCTGGAGATTACCGAGGACGGCACGATCGCCGACGCGGCGATATCGGTCGGCGCCTGCTCGGTGGTCGCGCGGCGGCTACCTGGCCTGGAAAACAAATTGCTGGGTCGCGCCGCCCATGCCGAAACTTTCGACTTCATCGATACGTCGGATATGGCCGACCTGTCTCCGATTGACGATATCCGCGCGCCGGCGTCGTACCGGTTGGGCGCGGCGGTCGAGTTGACGCGGCGGGCGTTGATCCAGTGCGTGCCCGAGGGACTGGAACAATGACGGGCGAAGCGCGGATCAATGGTAAAAGCGTGGCGGTCGATGTCCATCCCGCCACGCGATTGAGCGGTTTCCTGCGCGACGGGGTTGGCCTAAAGGGGACCAAGGTCGGGTGCGACGTGGGGGATTGCGGCGCCTGTTCGGTCCTCGTCGACGGCGAGGTGGCCTGTGCCTGTCTGGTCGCGGCGGGTCAGGTCGTCGGCGGCGAGGTCGTCACCATCGAAGGCGTCGCTGGGACATCGGTTGGCCGGCGCTTGATCCGTTCCTTCGAGCGCCATGGCGCGGCGCAGTGCGGGATCTGCACCCCAGGGATGATGGTCGCCGCCGCGGCGCTGCTGGAAGCATCGTCGGCCCCGTCGCGGCGCGACGTCGAGGACGCGCTCGGCGGTGTGTTATGTCGTTGCACCGGCTATCGCAAGATCATCGACGCGGTTCTGGAGGCCGCCGGCGATGTCGGCGGGACCACTTTACCTCGCCAGGAGATCGAGATCGGCGACGCTGTCGGCCAGGCCATTGCCCGGTTGGACGGGGCGCCGAAACTGGAAGGCGCCGAGGTTTTTGGGGCCGATGCGATCCCCGAGGGCGCGGCGCTGGTTCGGGCCATCCGATGCCCGCATGCCGCCGCTCGGTTCAGCCTCGGCGATCTCGAGGCGTATCGGCGGGAGAATCCCGGGATAGAACTAATCCTGACGGCGGCGGATGTCCCCGGGCGCAACCTGTATGGCGTGATTCCGGAATTCGCCGATCAGCCGGTTCTCGCCGACGGCTTCGTGCGCTTTCCCGGCGAGGCGATCGCGTTGGTTGTCGGTGCTCCGGAGATCGTGCGCGGCTTGGACCTGTCGCGCTTTCCGGTGAACTGGGAGCCGGTGGAGGCGCAAACGTCGCCGGCCTCGGCGCTGGAGGCTTCGGCGCCCCGGCTGCATGAAAGCCGCCCGGGTAACGTGCTGGTCGAAGGCTATGTGGAACGCGGCGATATCGCCGAGGGTTTCGAGCAAGCCGCGCATATCGTCGAGGGGCGGTTCTCGACCCCCTTTATCGAACATGCCTTCATTGAGCCCGAGGCCGGATACGCGGTTCGCCTCGGCGAGCGGATCGAGGTGCGGGCCTCGACCCAGGCGCCGCACATGGACCGGGTGGCGCTGGCCAGCATTCTCGGCATCGATCCGGAAGCCGCGCGGATTATCCCGACAGCCTGTGGCGGGGGATTCGGCTCCAAGATCGATTTGACGGTGGAGCCTTTCGTCGCGCTTGCCGCCTGGCATCTCGACCGGCCGGCGGCGATGATCCTCGACCGGGCTGAGTCGATGCGAAGTTCCACCAAGCGTCACCCCTCGGATATCACGGCGCGGATCGCCTGCGACGCGGCGGGCAAGATTACCGCCATGGAATTCGAGGGCATCTTCGATACCGGCGCCTATGCCAGTTGGGGGCCGACCGTCGCCAACCGGGTGCCGATCCATGCCTGCGGTCCGTATTTCACGCCCAATTACAGAGCGCGAAGCAAGGCGGTGCACACCAACGGGCCAACCTCCGGCGCGTTTCGCGGCTTTGGTGTACCGCAATCGGCGATTGCCCAAGAAAGCCTCTATCACGATCTCGCCGACCGGCTGGGACAGGACCAGTTGGACTTCCGTCTGGCTAACGCGCTGTCGAACAATCAGCCGACGGTAACCGGCCAGCTCTTCGACGAGGGCGTCGGCATAACGGCGTGCCTGGAGGCGTTGGAGCCGGCCTGGCGCGAAGAGGTCGCGGCGGCCCAAGCCTTCAACCAAGCCGCCGATGGTTCGGTTCGACGCGGTCTCGGCATCGGGACCTGTTGGTATGGCTGCGGCAATACATCGATGGCCAATCCCTCGACGATGCGGATGGGTCTGACGCCGGAAGGACGGATCGTGCTGCACCAGGGCGCGATCGACATTGGCCAGGGCTCGACCACCGTCATGGTTCAGATCGCCGCCGACGCGCTTGGCGTGCGGGTTGGAGATCTCGATCTCGTCGGGACCGATACCGATATCACACCCGACGCCGGCAAGACCTCGGCCTCGCGGCAGACGGTTGTGTCCGGCACCGCCGTGGCCCTGGCCGCCAAGGCCATGCGTCGCGAGATTCTGCTGCGCGCCAATGCCGGCGATGCCGCCGAGATTGTCGTGGGTGCCGGCGGGCTGGCGGTGCGTGAGAATGGGGCGACCCGGTCACTGGATCTCTCCGGCCTTGAGGTGAACGATCGCGGCTATGTCTTGGAAGCCGAGGAAACCTACGATCCGCCGACCACGCCGCTTGATGCCACGGGGCAAGGCGACCCGTATTCGGTTTATGGCTATGGTGCCCAGCTCGCCGTCGTGTCGGTCGACACTGCGTTGGGGACCGTCAAGTTGGAGCGGATTGTCGCCGCGCATGATGTCGGGCGCGCGATCAATCCTCTGCTGGTCGAGGGCCAGATCCAAGGGGGCGTCGCCCAGGGGATAGGTCTGGCTCTGATGGAGGAATACATCCCCGGTCGAACCGAGAATCTGCACGATTATCTTATCCCCACCGTGGGCGACGTGCCGGAGATCGAATGTCTCATCGTCGAGGTGCCCGACCCGCTCGGGCCGCGCGGCGCCAAGGGTTTGGGCGAGCATGTGCTGATCCCGACGGCGCCGGCGATCTTGAACGCGATCAAGGATGCAAGCGGCGCGCGGGTTTACCAAACGCCCGCCACGCCCGCGCGGGTGCGCGCGGCAATTCTGAAGGCCGAGGCCTCCAGGGGCACGGAATAGGGAGGCGCGGAACATGACTGAGCAAATCTCCGGCGACACGGCCAAACGTAAACCGGCCGGCGAGAAGATCCGCTGCGATGCCTGTCCGGTTATGTGCTACATCGCCGATGGCCGATCCGGCGCCTGTGACCGATACGCCAATCAGGGTGGCGAGTTGGTGCGCCTGGACCCGCTGACGATCCTGGAGAACCGGATCGAGGGCGGCGGCAAGGTCGTACCGTTCCTGGATAACGAAGACGACGGCGACCCCTGGCAAGGCGACGTGCTGGCCGATGGCGAGACCTTCATCACGGCGGTCGGCGCCGGGACGACCTATCCCGACTACAAGCCCGCGCCGTTCATCGTCTCCAGCGAGATCGACGGCGTGGATATGATCACCGTCGTCACCGAGGGGATCTTCAGCTATTGCGGCGTGAAGGTGAAAGTCGATACCGACCGGCATCTTGGCCCCGAACGCAATCTCGTGCGGGTCGATGGCGAGCCGATCGGCCATGTGACCACGGGTGAGTATGGCTCACAGATGCTGTCGATCGGTGGGGTGCATCACCTGACCGGTGGCGGCAAGAAGGAAGGCCGCGTGACCTGCGCCGCGATGTTGGCGCTGTGCAACCGCGAAGCCGTCGAATTGACGATTGATGACGGCTGCTCGGTCGTGGTTCAGGCCGGCCAGCCGCCGATCATCAACGGTATTCTTGAGAGCCGCATGCGGGTGGGCTGTGGCTCGGCCACCATCGGCATGTTCGCCTCGCAATGGAGCGGTCTGGTGGACGAGGTGGTTGTTGTCGATGATCACATCACCGGCGTGGTCTCTGAGCATCAGGCCGGCAAGGTGATCGGCTGGCCCGAGACCGGCATTCGGATCAACGGGCGCAAATCCACGCCCGGTCGCTATTTCCAGGTTGCCGAGCCAGGCACCGGTTGGGGAGGGACTGATCTTCAAGATCCTCTGAAGATCCTGGAACCTTTCAATCCCAAGATCGCCCGACCCGGTCAATCCATGCTGATGGTCTCAACGACGGGTGAGCAATCCGCCTATTACGAACTCGACGGGGACTTGAAGCCGGTCCAGCGCGACCTGCCGGAGACGCTGACCGGTTCGGTGGAGCGCATCACCGAGAATTGCGAGCCGGCGATGTGTTCGGTCCTGTTCATGGGCGGCGCGGGCGGGTCTCTCAGATCCGGGGTGACCGAGAACCCGGTGCGTCTCACCCGCTCGGTGAAGAACATGCTGACGGTGATTACCGTCGGCGGCGCGCCCTGCTATGTTTGGCCCGGTGGTGGAATCACGGTCATGGCGGACGTCACTCGGATGCCGGAAAATGCCTTTGGCTACGTCCCAACCCCAGCCTTGGTGGCGCCGATCGAATTCACCATGCGCCGTTCCGACTATCAAGCGCTCGGCGGGCACATGGACCACGTGATGCCGATCGCGGACGCGCTGAAGGGGGGACTTGGCCGTCAAAACGATCACGTGCTCGGCGGTCGCACTCAGGTCGCGCATCGTCCAGACAATCCCTGGCCGTCGGATCGGCAACATTACGGTTGGAACCGCGAGGACGACGCGGGATGAGCGACCCGGCGACCGCGTTCCGGGATGACGGGCCAGTCGCGGCCCTGATCTCCGATGGCCGGCGCCTGCATCTGCAACACGGCCCGATCGATTTGATCATCGAGGCCGAGGGCGCGCGCGACGAGGTTCTGGAGGCCTATCGCCAGGCGCGGGGACGATTTCGCACGGTGCTGTTGGAACTGGTGGACGAGTTGGCGTTGCTTCGGCTTGGCGTTGACCAGGGTGTCGCGCTCGACGGTGTTGTCGCCAAGCGCATGAAGGCGGCGGTTATACCTTTCCGCGATGATTTCATAACCCCCATGGCGGCGGTCGCCGGCGCGGTCGCCGACGAGGTGCTGGAGAGCTTGACCGCCGGTCGAATGCTCTCAAGGGCTTTCGTAAACAATGGCGGGGACATCGCCTTTCATCTGGACGTGGGGGAACGCTATACCGTCGCGTTGGTCAGCGATCCGGTCGACGGGCGGATCGCCGGGCGCGCCACGGTTGCTGACGAGCATCCTGTCCGAGGCATCGCCACCAGTGGTCGTCATGGCCGCAGCCATAGCCTCGGGATCGCCGACGCGGTTACCGTCTTGGCAACGACCGCCGCGACCGCCGACGCCGCCGCGACCATGATTGCCAATGCGGTGGATCTGCCGACCTCGCGCCAGATCGCGCGAACACCCGCCCGCGCGCTTTATCCGGACAGTGACCTCGGCGACCGCTTGGTCACCACTGGCGTCTCGGACCTGGGGGGCGACGAGATCGACGCGGCGTTGGAGGCCGGCGTTCAATATGCGATCAAAGCGCGAGACAAGGGCCTGATCGAGGCGGCGTTCCTCGCTCTCGGGGGGCAGACACGTAGCCTAGGCGCCGGCATGGCCCTCTCGCGAGAAGAATTTGAACCTGGATTGGAGACCATGGGATGAGCAAGGCCGTTATTCGCAAATTGGTAACCGTAACAGACGAAATTCATCGCGAGATGGGGCGCGAGATCAGCCCACCGACACGCCGGGCCGCCGCTATCGCGGTGATCGAGAACCCCTTTGCCGGTCGCTATGTCGAGGACCTTTCGGATTTGATGGAAGTCGGCGTGGAGCTCGGCGGTCTTTTGGGCGAGCGCGCCGTCGCCGCTCTCGGCATCGAGCCCTCGGCGGCGGAAAGCTACGGCAAGGCCGCGATGGTCGGCGAGAACGGCGAGCTGGAACATTGCGCCGCCATCCTGCACCCCAAGCTCGGCGCGCCGCTGCGCAAGGCCGTGGAAAAGGGCGCGGCCCTGGTCCCGTCATCAAAAAAGCGCGGCGGCCCCGGTCAGACCCTCGATGTCCCCTTGGGTCACAAGGACGCGGCCTATGTGCGCAGCCATTTCGACGGCATGGAAGTCTGGATCAACGACGCCCCCCGCGCGGACGAGATCCTGGTCGCCGTCGCGGTCACGGATTCCGGTCGCCCGCTCCCCCGCGTCGGTGGCTTGGAGGCCAAGGACGCCAAGGGCGAGGACGGGTTGCGATAGACGGATCGCCGCTTAAACCACGATCTCCGGCAATCGGGTCGCCGGCGGGGTGTTGCGGGATCGATCCGAGCGCACGATGCCGTCGATGATGGTCATGCCGACACCTGGCAGGTTGCCCTGATGGATGCTTTCCAGCATGTCCTTGCCCGGCGCGTGCTGGGCCTGATCGACGATGATCATGTCGGCGGATTTACCCACTTCGAGAATGCCGCAATCAAGCTCCCGCATGCGGGCCGTGTTGCCGGTGGCAAAGCACCAGGCTATCTCTGGCGGAACATCGCCGAGGCTGGAGAGCATGGCGATCATGCGTAGGATGCCGAGCGGCTGAACCCCGGAACCCGCGGGTGCGTCGGTGCCGAGAATGACCCGCTCGGGCTGGCCCAGCTCGAAGGCCGTGCGCATGGCCAGCAGGGCCGAGCGCTCGTTGCCATTGTGGACGATTTCGATGCCGCGCGCGCATTGCTCGCAAAGACAAATGATCTGATCATCCGGCAAGGCCGTGTGCCCGCCATTGATGTGGCCGATGATATCGGCATCGGCCTCAAGCACGACGTCCTTGTCGATCAGGCCGGAGCCGGGAATCGACGGGCCGCCGGTATGGATCGTGCTCTGCATGCCGTATTCGCGAGCCCAGGCCACCATCTCCTTGGCGGTGTCGCCGGCCTTCACGGAGCCGAGGCCGACCTCGCCCAACAACTTCACGCCAGCCTCGGAGAGGGTTTTGAAATCCTCCTTGACCATGCCTTCCTCGATCACCGGCGCGCCGGCCAGGACCTTGACGCCGGAGGGGCGGAAATTATCGTACCAACGTTGGGAGGCGATGGCCAAGGCCTTGAGGCCGACGATATCCTTGGGACGCCCGGGAAGATGCACCTCGCCCGCCGAGATCATGGTCGTCACCCCGCCATGCAGACAGGAGTCGATCCAACTCAACTGTTGCTGCGGGGGGTGTAATCGCCGATGACCGGGTGGACGTGGCTGTCGATCAGGCCCGGCGAGACCGCGGCGCCCATGGCGTCGATTACCGTGTCCGCCTCGGCGGTGTCCAAATCCTTGGCATGGCCGATGGCGGTGATCCGGCCGTCGACGGCAACGATGCAGTCACCGTCCAAGATCGGTTCCTCAAGCTTGCCGGACAGCAACAGGCCGATATTCCTGATAACG
>JADHLJ010000092.1 GCA_016780745.1 Alphaproteobacteria bacterium
ATGGGGACGGCCTATTTTCTCGGCTTCATCATCGCGTGCCTGTTCACCACGAGCCTGATTCGACGGGCCGGACACACCAGGGTGTTTGGCGCCTTCGCCGCCATCGCCGCGATTTGCTCGCTGGTCATGGCATTACTGATTGACCCCTGGATCTGGATCGGCGCGCGACTGATCACCGGCTTTTGCTTCTCGGCGGTGCTGACGGTCGCCGAGAGCTGGCTCAACGAGAAGGCCGAGAGCGGGGACCGGGCGCGCATCTTCAGCGTGTACAGATTGGTCGATCTGTCCTTCGTCACCTGCTCTCAACTGCTTTTGCCAATTATCGGAACCGGTGGCTTCGTCGCCTTCGCGGTGATGGCGATTGCGTTTTGCGCCGCCGTGGTTCCGGTCTCTCTGTCTCGATCCCCGGCCCCCGCCGTCCCCGAGAGTTCCAAGATTGACGTGTTCAAGCTCTGGAAGGTTTCTCCAGTGGCGTTCGTGGGTTGTTTTACCATCGGGATGACCAACAGCGCGTTTCGAACCATGGGCCCGGTCTACGCGCGAGACGTGGGACTGGACGTAAGCCAAGTCGCCTATTTCATGACCGCCGGCATTATCGGCGCGGCGGTGGCGCAGTATCCGTTCGGCTGGCTGTCCGACAGGATCGACCGACGTTGGACCTTGATCGCCGCGACGAGCGGCGCGGTTGGCGCGGGCGTGTTTCTTTCGTTTTTTGGCGATATAGGGCCGAACTTCGCTTATGCCGGGATCTTCATGTTCGGAGCCTTCGCGCTGCCGCTCTATTCGCTCTCGGCGGCGCACGCGAACGACTTCGCGCATCCCGGCGAATATGTGGAGATTTCGATCGCCATAATCCTGACATTCTCCGCCGGAGCGCTGTTCGGGCCGGCGATCGTCTCGGTGGTTATCGAAAATTACGGCAGCAAGGGTTTCTTCCTCTACACCTCGGCCTGTCATGCCATTTTGATTCTATTCGTTCTCTATCGCATGACCCGACGCGCGGTGGTTCCCGCCGACCAACGCAGCCCCTTCATCGCCCTCCTGCGCACCTCGCCGGCAATCTTCCGCTTGGGACGCAATGGCGCTGGAAGTACCAAGCCCTCGGATTAGACCGTTTCCGTAGAGGCAAGAAACGATCTAGACCCTGGCGCCGAGCACCGGGCGCGGTCACATCGACGTCAGCAAATCATCCAACGGCTGATCCGCCTCGGCCACGTCATAGCTCTCCCCCGCCTCGCGGTCGGTGGCGAGAAGCAGCCGCAGGGTGTCCTCCAGAACATCGGCCCACACCGGCTTTCCGAGGAAGGCGTCGAGATCCAGGCGGCCGGCGAGCGCTTCCAACGCTGCTTCAAGCTGTCCGGTCAAAAGAGCCACCGGCAGGTTGCGGCGGACCTCCGCCTCGCCGTTTCGGATCGCTTTCAGAACCTGCAAGCCATGTTTGCCCGGCATCTGAAAATCGATGATCGCCGTGTCGATGGCGTCGCCGTGCTCGGCGAGCAGGGTCATCGTCTGGTCGCCGTCGACCGCTTCCAGGATCGTCGGGACGCCGAGCTTGACGAGATGGCGCTTGAGGATCATGCGCGCGACGTCGACATCCTCGGCGATGAGGACCGTCGCGGTCTCGAAGGTCTTTTCCGCCATGAAGGCTCCCGGGTCGCGCGCGTGATGATCAGAACGAGCTGTTGTACAGACCGCCGTCCAGCAACAGGCTTTGACCGGTAATATAACCGGCCTGGGCGCTGCACAGGAAGGCCGCGGCCTCGCCGAACTCCTCGGGAGTACCGGCCCGTTTGGCGGGAACAGTGGAAACCCGCTCGGCATGGGCCTCGTCATGGGTCATGCCGAAGGTCTTGGCCGCCGCGTCGATCCCGGCGCGATAGCGGTCGGTGTCGAAAAAGCCAGGCTGGATATGATTGATCGTCACCCCGGCATGCGCGACCGAGCGGCAGACTCCGGCGCAGAACGCGGTCAAACCGGCTCGCGCGCCGCTGGACAGATCTAGGCCGAAAACCGGCATCTTCACCGACACCGAGGTGATGTTGAGGATACGTCCGAAACCGCGCTCGGCCATGCCGTCGACGGTGCGTTGGATCAATTCGATCGGCGTGATCATATTCCAGGTGACACCGGTCAGCATCGCCTCGCGCTCCAGCTCGCGAAAATCCTTGTAGGGCGGGCCACCGGCATTGGTGATCAGAATGTCCGGGTCGGGGCAGGCCGCGAAGAGTGCTTCCTGACCTTCGGGCGTGGTGACATCGGCGGCTACCTCGATGATCTCGGCATTGGTGGCGCGGCGGATCTCCGCCGCCGTCTCCGCGAGGCGCGCCGGATCGATGCCGTTGATCACGACCGTGCAGCCGGCCCGGGCGAGCGAGGTGGCGCAGGCCTTGCCGAGGCCGCGGCTGGAGCCACAAACGATGGCCTTACGACCGGCGATCCCTAAATCCATAGCCAAATCTCCTTATCTGTATCGGTGTTTGTTGTTCGATTAATCCCGCGCGTTAGTTTCCCTGCTAATTTCCGGGCGGAAACGCTTTCTGGCGCGCGGCGTCGGCATCCTTGTCGCGGCCCATGTCACTCAGCACGCGGGAATAGTTGTCGTATAGGGCGCGACGGACCTCGAGTGCGTCGGAGGTCGTGGCGCCCTTGATCGTCGCGATGGCGACCTCGTAGGCCTCCAGCGCCTTCTCTAGCTGGCCCCGGCGATGATGCAGGTCCCCGAGATTGCCGAGGGTGCGAGAAACATTCTGGTGGTCCGGGCCAAGCACCTTGGCCCAGATTCCGATGACCTGGCCATAAAGCGTCTCGGCGGCGTCAAAAAAGTTGTTGGCCTCCAGCACGATCGCCAGGTTGTTGAGCACGGCGGCCCGCGCCTCGGTACCCGGCTCGGTATGTCCGACCGCTTCTTCCAACAGTTGCTGTGCCTGGACCGCGCGGTTCGCCTCATAGGCATAGCCGGCGGCCTCCACGAGATCACGCCACTTCTCGCCGGCGCTCGCGGGCTGGGTCGCGAGCATTGCGGAAAGCCCGACTCCGGCGAGCCAGGAGAGGATCGCCTTAACGTTCACGGAAACTTTCATGACATGCCTTGCATAGCCCGCCGATTGCCTTGAATTCGGAGCGTAGCACGGATTTGTCGATGTCTACCGTCGCAAGCGCCAACGCTCGGGCCTCCAGCGCGTTGGCAAGGCGCTCGAACTCGGCCCATTCCGTCCAGATTCTCGGAGAGGCATCCGTATGTTTCGTCGGCCCGTTCTCGGGATACAAACCGAGAAGCCGAGCACCCGCGTGGGAGGACAGCTGCGTGGATATCTCGCCGATGGTCTCGGGGGTGGGCCCCTGGGGCTCATCCAAGGCGAGTTTCCACGTCTTCATCGCCTTCTTGAAGGCCACCATCCCTTGCTGACGTTCCTTGACGATGCCGGTGGCGCCGTCATGGGCGCCGAGTTGGGAATCGGCGCCGACGACAATCAAGACGGTCATCGCCACCACCGCGAGAAAGCCCAAACGGCTTAACCAGCCCATCGATCTCACTGGCCTCGCCCCTTGTTTGTGATCTTGTCATGGCGTTCACGGATCTCCGGCGGCCAGGTGCTCTTGATATAAGACAGGACGCCGATGATTTCCTCGTCGGACATCACCCCGGAGAAACCCGGCATTTCGGAAGGTTGGCCGGTGATCCGCGTCGATCCGAATTTGGTGATCGCGAACAGCATGCCGCCCGGGTGATGCCAGGTATGGCCGGAGGCGTCATGCGGCGGCGCGGGAAGCTTGCCGTCAGCGCCGCGCTCTTGCCAATTCGGCTGTCCCTCCAGGTTGACACCGTGGCAGGACGCGCAATGGGTCGCGTAGTTGCGTTTTCCCGCGGCGACCAGTGTCGCGTCATCAGGGCGAAGCTTGAAACGCGCCGGGGTCACCGCCGGCGGCATTGTCCTTGGCGCCTCGGCGTTAGGTTGAGTATCGGCGCGCGGTGGCGCGGGCGTCACTTCCGGGGTGATCTTGTAGCCGGCACCTTCCTCCAGGAAGGACACCGCAAGGCCGGCGGCGAGAAGCGCGACGGCGAAGACCGAGACCGCGATCGAGAGGAAACGCCGGCGCATCACGCGTGCTCCGCCAGCGCGCCGGACAGATCATCCAGGATCGGACAATCCGGGCGCGCGTCCCCGTGACAGGCTTCGACCAGTGTCGAGAGTGCATCACGCAATCCTTGCAGCTCGCTGATTTTGTCCTCGATGCGATGCAAATGCGTGTGCGCCAGGGTTCTGACATCGGCGCTGGCCCGATTGCGATCCTCGTACAGCGACATCAGGGCTCGGCAGTCCTCGATCGAAAACCCCAAGCCGCGCGCGCGCTTCAGAAACGCAAGCTTATGAATATCGGTCCGCCCATAATCGCGATAGCCGTTATCACGGCGCGCCGGAATCAGCAGGCCGATATCCTCATAATAACGGATGGTCTTGGCGGGCAGGCCGGAAGCTTGCTCGGCGGCTCCGATATTCATCCCGGTTCTCCGTGTGGACATCGCTCCAGATGATATAGAGCTTCCCGTCACTGGAAGGTCAAGGGCGCGGGTTCCGCGCGGCATGAACCATCGCGCGTTATCGATGGAGCGGAGGTCGTTTCACGTCTCGGCCAGAAAAGCCGCGAAGTCCTTGGCAACGCAGGCGGCGCTGGTCTTGGCGAAACGCTCGCCGTGTTCCGGCGTGGCGAGGAAGCTATCGGCTTCGATCCGCCCGTCGGGAAACAGCTTGCGATAATCCTCGGCGTCGCAAAAAGCCCGGGGTGCCGGCGGGGCCGGGTCCATCTCGGCCCGCTTGATGTGTTCGCGATAGGCGTATTGGGTTACCGCCACCTCGGAGGCCGTCGCGTGTCGCCCGTCACGGTCGGCATAGAGTTCCTTACTCAATGCCGCGATTTCCGGAAAACCGAACCAATTGGCGAGCTTGCAGCGGATCGGCGGACGCCTCGATCCGCGCTCGAAACTGGTCTCGGCATAAATCTCCGAGAAAGCCGCGCCGACAGTCGCGATATTACCGCCGTGACCATTCAGGAAATAGAACCGCTCAAACCCGTTCCGGGCCAACGAGAGCACATAGTCCTTGATCACCGCGATCAGGGTCGTCGGACGCAGCGCGATCGAGCCCGGAAAGGCCAGATGATGCTGGGCCATGCCGACGGAGATCGTCGGGCCGATCAGGGCGCCGGTTTCCGCGACGGCGAGGTCGGCGATCACCTCGGGACAGATCGCGTCGGTACCGATCAGGCCGATCGGGCCGTGCTGCTCGGTGGAGCCGATGGGGATGATGATGCCCTTGCTCGTCTCGAGATGGCTCTCCACTTCGGCCCAGGTCATGAATTGCAATCGCATCGCGTGTCTCCACTTTGATCGGTATTCAGCTCAAGGCATTTTCCAGCCAGGCCGCCGCCGCCAGAGCGGTTGCGTCGGCGCCCGCCGGGGCGACGATCTGCGCGCCGAGCGGCAGACCATTCGGCCCACTCCCCGCCGGTATCGTCACGCAAGGCCAGCCCAGGATCGTCCATACTCGGTTGAATAGGGGGTCACCGGTAAAGCCGAGACCGAGTGGCGCCTCTCCCGGCGCCGGAAGCGTGAGCAGGATGTCGACGCCCTCGAACAGCGCCGCCTGCTCGGCCCGCGCCTTGTCCGCCCGAGCCTTGGCACCAGCCAGCGCGTCACCGGCCATCGCCAGACCGAGCGCGATATTGTCGCGATAGAATCGGGTTAGCCGCTCGGGATGACGCTCATACTCCCATTCAAGCGCGCGTCCGGAATCGCCGGTCATCACCACGGTCTGCACATCCGCCAGCGCCTCGAAGCTTGTGTTTGAGGCAATATCGATGATCGTGGCACCCGCTGTCTCGGCGCGGCGCCAGACAGTCTCCAGCATATCCAGCGCGGCGGCCTCCGCCTCGATCCGAAACGGCACCATCACACCGATCCTGGGCGGCGCGCCGTCGAAGATATCGAGCGGCGACGGCGCGGTGCCGCGCAAAGCCGCGTCGAAAAAGCCAACATCCTCGACGCTTCTCGCGAAACAACCGACGGTGTCGAGATAGCCCGAGAGCTCCTTTACCCCAGCGCGAGAATGAGTACCGACGCTCGGCTTGAAGCCAACCGCGCCGCAATAGGCGGCGGGACGAATCACCGAGCCGGCGGTCTGGGTACCAAATGCGAGCGGGAACTGTTTATCCGCGACACCGGCGGCGGAACCGCTGGAGGATCCACCCGGGGTGTGCGCTGGATTGTGGGGATTGCCGGTCGGGCCGGGATTGCGCCAGGCGAATTCTGTGGTGACGGTCTTGCCCATCACCACGCCGCCCTGCTCGCGCGTCAAGGTGACGACGGCGGCATCCGCGTTGGGCCGGTTGAGACCATAGATGGTTGATCCGTGTCGCGTCGGCATGTCGGCGGTATCGATGATGTCCTTCACCCCGACCGGAATGCCCGCCAGTGGTCCGGGATTGCCCGCCGCGTCCGCGGCCTTTGCCCCGGCGATCGCCTGCTCCGGGTCGAGATGGGCCCAGGCGCGCACCGCCGCGTCACGGTCGGCCGCCCGTTCCAGACAGGCGCGCATCAGCGTTTCCGCGGTCAGATCTCCCGCTTTAATCCGCCGCGCCGCCTCGACCGCCGAAAGCTCGTTCAACTCGGCCATCGCCAACTCCTTCCAACACGCTAATCCGACCACCGGTTCGATGCGTCGGAGATTGCGGCATTGTTCTTGGCCATGCAACGACCGTATCGTGATGGACACACCGCAGCTTGTCCGACAAGAGGATACCGCCATGGCCCGCCATATCGCTTGCCTCACCTATGACTTCGATGCCTTGTCCCTGTGGATTGCCCGGGGCATGACAACCCCGACTCCCCTTTCGCGCGGCGAATTCGGGATCACCGGGACCCAGCGGATACTGGATCTTCTGGCGCGTTACGATATCAAGGCGACCTTCTTCATTCCCGGCCATACGCTCGAGAGCTTTCCGGATATCTGCAAACGGGTGCATGACGAGGGGCACGAGATCGGCCATCACGGTTGGACCCATCGCAAGCCCTCGGACCTTTCCCGCGACGAGGAAGAGGCCGAGCTGCTGCGCGCCAATGAGCAGATCGAGAAGCTTACCGGTCGCAAGGCCCGAGGCTATCGCTCGCCGTCCTGGGATCTAAGCCCGCATACCCTGGATCTGCTGATCGCCAACGGCTTCACCTATGACAGCAGCCTGATGGGCCACGACTATCTGCCCTATTACGCGCGCTCGGGCGACGAGGCGCCGCTGTTGGAGCCCGCCAAGTTCGGCAAGGTCACGAACCTGCTGGAGATGCCGATCAGCTGGAGCCTCGATGACTTTCCCTATTTCGAATATCTGGTGGGCCCGGCGGGGATTCTTCCGGGATTGCGGCCCGGGGCCGACGCCCTGGCGAACTGGACCGACGACTACGACTACATGACCGAGATCCTGGACTGGGGGGTGATCACCTATACTTTCCACCCCTTCGTGTCGGGCCGAGGGCACCGGATGAAAGTCATGGACCGGCTGATCCGGCATCTGAAGAACGGCGGTGCGACCTTCATGACCATGGAGCAAGCCGCGAGCGAGGCGATCCGGGAGGGCTCCAGCCGCGATGGCTGACGGGCCGGCGCATCTGGACATTGAGGCCGGACTGGCGCATCTGGCGTCCGTAGACCCTGACATCGCCCGAGCGATCGAGCGGGTTGGCGCGCCGGAACAGCGCCGGCGCGCGCCCGGTTTCGCCGCTCTCGTCAATATCATCGTCTCGCAACAGGTCTCGCTGCAATCGGCCGCCGCGATCTGGGAGCGCCTGTCGGCGCTCGGGCCGGTTACCGCGGAGGGGGTCCTGGCCTTGGGCGAGGAGGGACTACGCGGCGCCGGCTTCAGTCGCCCCAAGATCCGATACACCCTATCGCTTGCGCGGGGCGTGGAGCGGGGCGATTTCAACCCCACTGATCTGGCCGCGATGGATGACGACGAGGCTATGGCGGCGATCACGGCATTGCTTGGTTTCGGGCGATGGAGCGGCGAGATCTATCTGATGTTCTGTCTCGGGCGGGCGGATGTCTGGCCGGCTGGAGATATCGCCTTGCAAGAAGCAGCCCGGGTCATCAAGGGCCTGAACCAACGACCAGACCCCGCCATGCTGGACGTGCTGGCCGAACCCTGGCGACCATGGCGCAGCGTGGCGGCGCATTTGCTGTGGCGGTTTTACCGCGACGTCGTCAAGTCCGGGGCCTCGACGGGCGTCGACGGATTTCAGTGACAATCGCGTTAACAGCCTGATACTGTTCAATGGTTCACGCGCATCGGAGTTTCCAAGACGTGAGGTCCGATACCAACGCCTCCCTTTTCGCGCGCCTACCGATGTGGGCGCGCTCACCCGTGGGGCAGCGATCATCATGAGCGCCGAGCCAAACCGCGCGTTCATCGCTGTCGAGCCGAGTATCGAGGGGGTTCTCGATTCCGCTGGCGAGGCGTTCTGTATTTTCGACGCCGATGACCGGCTGATCCGCGCTAACCAACGCTTTCGGGACATGCATGGCCCCTTGGCCGATATGTTCCGAACCGGCGCGCCCCTGGAAACTATTCTAGAAGCCGAAGGTAAATGGCGCGAGGAAGCTGGTCTGATTGACGACGTAGCCGCGTGGCGGGCGGCGCGCCGGGCCGCCCATGACACGGCGGGCGCGCCGATAGAGGAGCCGCAACCTGGCGGCGGCTGGGTTCAGCGCCGGATTTCTCGCGCCGAGGACGGTTCCACCGTTGTTTTCCTAAGCGACGTCTCGGCGCTAATGCGGGAGCGTGACGGAGCCGAGCAGCGCAACGCCTTGCTTCGCGGTACCTTGGAGAACATTCCGCAAGGTTTGGTCGCGGTTGACGCCGACCTTCGCATGTTGACCTGGAATCGCCTGTATTTCGAACTGCTAGACCTGCCGCACAGGTTCGCCCAGGTGGGCACGCCGCTTAGGGACATCTTGGGATATATCGCCGCGCGCGGGGATCTAGGCGAAGGCGAGCCGGATGCCGCGGTCGAACGCGCCTTGGAACAGGGGACCGCCAGCGGGCCGGCGAGGTTCGATCGCGAAACCAGCAATGGCGCGGTCCTCGAGGTTCGGGTACGCCCCCTGGATGGCGGTGGCTTCGTCGCGACCTACAGCGACGTTACCGAGGCTCGCCGCGCGGCCCAACGGTTGAGCGAAAGCGAGGAGCGTTATGCCCTGGCCGCCGCCGGCGCCAATGACGGTCTGTGGGACTGGGACCTGAAAAACAACACGGTCTTTTATTCGCATCGCTGGAAGGAAATGCTCGGCCACGGAGAGTCCGAGATCGGCGATTCCCCCGAGGAATGGTTTGGCAGGATTCACCCCGACGATACCGAGCGGGTCAAGGGAATGCTGGATGCCCATATCGGTGGCGCGGTTTCACATTTCGAGGTCGAGCACCGCATGCGCCGGGCCGACGACGATCACCGCTGGATGCTGATCCGGAGTCTGGCGGTACGGGGCGACGATGGCGCGGCATACCGGATCGCGGGGTCGCAGACCGACATCACCGATCGCAAGCGCGCCGAGCAGCAGGCGGTTCATGACGCTCTGCACGATACCTTGACTGGATTGGCGAACCGCACGCTGTTTCTTGAACGCGTCCGCCAGGCCCTGGCCCGGCGGCAGCGGCATGCATCCACCCGTTTCGCGGTGATCTACCTGGATCTGGACCGTTTCAAATTGGTCAACGAAAGCCTCGGGCATGTTCATGGCGACGACATGATCATCGCCGCGTCGAGACGCCTGGAACAGAGCCTCAAATTCGGCGATACCGTCGCCCGCCTGGGCGGCGATGAGTTCGCGATCCTGATGGAGGAAGTGGCCACGCCGGGAGACGCGAAGAGCATATCGGAGTCCCTCCAGCAAACCCTGTCCAGTCCGTTCGTTTTGCGCGGCAAGGAGGTTTACGCCACCGCCTCGATGGGCATTGCTCATTCCGAACATGACTATGAACGCCCCGAGGACATTCTCAGGGATTCCGAGCTCGCGATGTACCGGGCGAAGGAGCTTGGCAAGGCGCGGAGCGTCATCTTCGACCCGAGCTTGCGCAAGTCACCGGTAACGCCGATTGATCTGGATACCGACCTCCGCCGGGCGCTGGAACGCGATGAAATGAGCCTTCACTACCAGCCCATCGTCTCGCTCACGAATGGCAGGATCAGTGGCTTCGAGGCGTTGCTGCGCTGGGAGCATGCCGAGTTGGGCGCGATATCGCCCGCCGATTTCATCCCGTTGGCCGAGGAAACCGGGCTGATTGATTCGCTGGGCCAATGGGTTTTGCGCCAGGCCTGCCGACAGATGTTGATCTGGAACGAAAGCCGGCCCGCCAACAACCAGCTTGAAATCAGCGTCAATCTTTCCAGTCGCCAGTTCACGCGCGCCGATCTCGTGACCGGAATACTGGACGGCATCCATGGTTCTGGTCTCGGCGCGGCATCGCTGAAACTGGAAATCACCGAGAGCGTGCTCATGGAAAACGCTCAGCGCTCGATCGCGATGCTGAACCAGTTAAAGGAACTCGATATCAAGATCTGCGTCGACGATTTCGGGACCGGCTACTCATCTCTCAGCTATCTCCACACGTTTCCGATCGACACCCTTAAGATCGACAAATCGTTCATCGGTGACATGAGCCGGAACTATCAGAATCTGGAGATCGTCCGCACCATCACGATGCTGGCCCGCAATCTGCGCCTCGATGTCATCGCCGAGGGTGTCGAGACACCTGAACAACATGCTCAACTCCGTGCCTTGGGTTGCCAATTCGCCCAAGGATTTCATTTCTCCCGACCGCTCGACGTGGATAAGGCGACCCGCCTGATCCAGGAAGACCGGCGCTGGTAGCACCGACCAGGTACCCGCATGGCCAAACGTTTCTCGTATTACTATCTGCAAGTGAACACCGGACTGGCGTGGGAAACCCTGGAACAGTCCGAATCCGTGGCGGTTTTGACCTCGGGCCTGGCGGATCAACTGGCCTCGCCGACCGACGCGGAAATTCGCATCGTCGGCGCGAATTTCGATGAGGTGTCGGAGCGTTGGGCCTATGAACAGCTGTTCTATATCGATCAGTCCAGCATCGATCTCGGTATCGCCGACGAGCTCGAGGACGAAGGAAGAGAAACCTTCGCGGCGCCCGAGTCCTATCCCGCGCCCGAGTCCTATCCCGTGCCCGAGCCAGCTCCCATGTCCTCTGACCACACCGAGGACCTCGTTGCGCGCGACGACGGCGATGACACGACCGTCCAACCGGAGCCCGGCCCCGCGATCTCGGCGCTGTTGCAAGAGCGCGAGGCACTCGATGAAACGGGCGAGCGCGAGGAAAACAATGAAGAGGGCGCTTCACCACCGTGGATCAATACGCCGACCGGATCTCGGGATGACGACGGCGCGCCACCATGGGGTGGCTTCGATGACGCCAAGGACGATGACGAGCCCGCTGACGACACCGTCCCCTGGCTGCGCGCGCAGCAATCGGAAGACAGCATCGGCATTGACGAGCCCGAGCCGTTTCGATTTGACACCACGCCGCCGCCGCCACGACGTGGATTCCCAATTGGTAAGATAATCGGCGCGATTTTCGTCACACTTTTCCTCGCCGCCTGGGTTGTCATCGGCGCGTTGGTCTATCTGCAGAATCCACTACTGCTCGAAACGGCGGATAAGTTTGGCATCGGCTCCTATCTTCGGCTGGGATCGCAAGATGACGCGGCTCCAATGGCCAAGGACACGATGAGCGCGGCATCGGGAACGCTGGTCGAACCGCTTACGACCGGTCAGGTGGTTCGCTATGTCGGCGTCGCGCCGGCGCTGAGGGGGCGTTGGTCGCCCCGGAAGTGCGACACCACTTTCATCGAGTTTGACGAGGATGGTTACAACAGAAGCATTGACGGACAAGCCGCCGCCGACAAGACCGCGATCAGCGAGACCTTGGAAGACGATTTCGTGTTCTATCTCCGCCGATCTCCGGAGATGGTTGAACATTTCCGCAAGGTGACCGCCAACGACATTCAACTGGCGGGCGCCACGACGGAAAGCGGATTTCTGGGAAGTTCCGGCAAGGTCGAGATCTATAGCCGTTGTCCGTGAGGAACCCGGGCGTCGGAATCCCCTGCGTCAAAATAAGGTCGGCTCGCGTTCCACGTAAGGCTCAAGCAGTTCCGGATCGTCGTTTCTGACATTGCCGACCCTGGGCGAGACCTCGAAGCTTTGGAGCTTTGCATCGTCCAGAGGTTTCAGGAGCGCGCCCGCCGCTTCCACGTCACCGGTTAGCCAGGCCTGGTAATCCTCGGTCTCGAGGATCACCGGCATACGGTGGTGGATATGCGCGATCGAAGCGGCGGCGACAACGGTCGCCACAGTATAGGTTTCCACCATGGCCCCGCCGTCATTTGGGTCCGCCCAGCTTTCCCAAAGACCGGCAAAGGCAAAAGTGCCGCCATCCGCCAGCCTGATCCGGTAGGGTTGCTTGGTCTTTCCCCGGACCTGCCATTCATAAAAGCCATCCGCCGGCACCAGACAACGGCGCGCCCGGAAGGCATCGCGATAGGCCGGTTTCTCGGCGATGGTCTCGGAGCGCGCATTGATCATCTTGGCCGCGCCCGAGGCATCCTTGGACCATTTCGGAAGCAAGCCCCAGCGCAACATGTCCAGCCGGCGCGCGCCATCGCGCTCGCGCACGACCGGCGCCATCTGTGTTGGCGCGAGATTGTAACGGGCTTGCAGGTTTGGATGGTCGTCGAATTGGAACAACCGGCGCATGGCTTCCGTCGCGGTGGTGATGCTATAGCGTCCGCACATCTTTCGTCACATCCTTGATTGGCGCGTCGACGTGAACCGACTAGCATGCGCGCCACCTCTGTTGAACACCTCGGGCCACGCATCGGCCTTTCCGCAAGCCAATCGGAGCCTCCATGACCGACCAAGCCCGCCTCGACGCCATCATCGCCATTGCTCGCCAGGCCGGTGATGTGATCATGGAATATTACGAAGGCAAGATCGAGGTGGATGAGAAATCCGACGGCTCTCCCGTCACCGCCGCCGATCGGGCGGCCGACGCGGTGATAGTACCGGCGCTTCGGGAGCTGACGCCGGATATCCCGGTGGTCTC
>JADHLJ010000093.1 GCA_016780745.1 Alphaproteobacteria bacterium
CGATGCGATGAGCAAACCGATCCACGCCGGACGCGCCGCCGAAGGCGGTTTGACGGCGGCTCTCCTCGCGGCGGAGGGGATTACCGGCGCCCTTGATATTCTCGAGGGAGAGCGCGGCTTCGGCAACGCGATGAGCGTCGATGTCGATTGGGCGCCGGCCGTCAAGGGGCTGGGCGAGGACTTCACAATCACCCGGATCACCCAGAAGAACCACGCCGCCTGCGGCCACCTGCACGCCAGCATCGACGCGGTGCTGGCCTTGCGCGCCGCCCATGGCTTGACGCCCGAGACCGTCAAGCGGATCGATGTCGGCTCCTATCAAAAGTCCAAGGAGATCTGCGGCAACGGCGATCCCAAGACCCCTTACGAGGCCAAGTTCAGCACCCAGTACTGCGCCGCGCTTGCCTTGCGGACCGGACAGTCGCTCCGGACCCGGGACTTCACGGCGGAACTCGTCGCCGACGGGGATCTGCGCGCGGTGATGGCCCGGGTCTCGGTCGAGGTCGACGAGGGCTGTCAGGCGGCGTTTCCCCAGGCGCGTTCCGCCGAGGTCGAGATCGAGACCACCGACGGAAGGGTGCTCTCGCATTTCGCGCCGACCCGCAAGGGCGATCCGGATGCGCCGCTCTCGGATGAGGAACTCGCCGACAAGTACCGTGATCTCGCGACCCCGGTCATTGGCGCCGCGGGCGCGGGTGATCTGTTGGGCAGGCTGTGGCGGCTAGACACTTTGGCATCCGTCACGGATCTTGGCCTGTCTCGACTAGGCACCCCCGATGCCGCGGCGGCGGAGTGACATTCCCGCATCGCCGCGCCAGATGATCAAGACCCAACACCCGAAGCTTTTTGAAGCGAGCCCTTGAGCGATGACCAAGCCCGCCGACGCGACCGCCTTTCACGATGCCTTGATCCGCCCCGCCGCCGTCGCGGTGATCGGGGCTTCGGATGATCCGGGAAAAACCGCCGGGCGGGCGCAGAAATATCTGAAGAAGCATGGCTATACCGGCCGGATCTATCCGATCAATCCGGGCCGCGAGACGGTCCAGGGCGACAAGGCCTGGCCGTCGATCGATGCGCTGCCGGAAGTGCCGGACCATGTCTATGTCTGCGTCGGCACCGGCGCGGTTATTGGCGCGGTGGAGGCTTGCGCGGCGGCGGGGGTGCCGGTGGTCTCGATCCTCGCCGACGGGTTCTCCGAAGCCGGGCCCGAGGGCGAGGCCAGGCAACAACGGCTGACCGAGATCGCCAGAACCTCGAACACCCGCATCCTCGGCCCGAACAGCATGGGCATGGTGAATTGCGCCGAGGGAATTGGCCTCACGGTCAACGCCGCGCTCGATCTGGACGCGCTGGTGCCGGGCCGTCTGATGGGCATCTCGCAAAGCGGCAGCATTGTCGGCACCCTGATCTCGCGCGGCGAGGCACGGGGGATCGGCTTCTCCTCGATCGTCTCGGTGGGTAACGAAGCGGATCTGACGGTCGGCGATATCGGGCTTGCCGCGGTCGCGGATCCCGGCATCGACGCCTTCGTGCTGTTCATGGAGACCATTCGCAAGCCCGAGGCCCTGGCCGCCTTCGCCGCCGCCGCCCGGGCCGCCGACAAGCCGATCATCGTCTACAAGCTCGGGCGCTCGGAGATGGCGCGGGAATTGGCGGTCTCGCATACCGGTGCGCTGGTCGGCTCGGACGCCGCCTGTGATGCCTTCTACCGCGCCCATGGCATGGTCCGGGTTGATCAGTTCGAAACCCTGATCGAGGCGCCGCCCCTGCTGATGGCCGAGAAGCTGAGCGCGACGGAAACGGGGGGGCATGAGATCCGCCGCGACAAGCCGGTCGCGGTGATCACAACGACAGGCGGCGGCGGGGCCATGGTCGTCGACCGGCTCGGCGCGCATGGGATCGAGGTTGCCGGCGGCTCTCCGGCGCTGCGGGCGGGGCTGGCGGAAAAAGGCGTCAAGCTCGGCGCTGGAAAACTCACCGACGTTACCTTGGCCGGCGCGCATTACGACGCGATGCTCGCGGTCCTTGATGCCTTCGTCTCATCCGGGGATTTCTCGGTGGTGATCTCGACCGTCGGCTCCTCGGCCCAATTCCGGCCCGAGAACGCGGTGCAGCCGATCATCGATGTGGACAAGACGGTAACCCCGATGGCCGCCTTCATGGTGCCCGAGGCGAACCGGGCCCTGCGGAGCCTCGGCGCCGCCGGCATTGCCGGGTTCCGCACCGCCGAAAGCTGCGCCGAGGCGGTGCGGGCGCTGCTCGAACGCCGCCCGCCGGCGCCGCCGCCGGTCATGCCGCCGGTTCAGCTTCCGACGGGGCTCTTGCCTGGGGCCCAGGACGAAAGCCAATCCCTGGCGATCATGGCGAGTCTCGGGATCGCGGCCGTGGAAACCGTCGTCGCGCGGTCCGGTGCGCCGGTACCCGAGGGACTCGCTTATCCCGTCGCCGCCAAGGTCCTGTCCGCCGACGTGCCGCATAAGACCGAGGCCGGCGGCGTTGTTCTCAACATCCCTGGCCCCGAGGCCCTGGCCGACGCGATGGCGCGGATCGAAGGCTCGGTAACCGCGATGCATCCGGAAGCCGAGATCGACGGTATCTCGATACAGCCGATGACCACGGGTCTCGCCGAGGCGTTGATCGGTTTTACCCGTGATGCCGAGGTCGGCCCGGTGGTGACCCTGGCGGTCGGCGGCATCATGGCGGAGATCCACGGCGACGCGGCGGTGCGTCTGGCGCCGATTGATCGTGCCGGCGCCCTGGAGATGATCAGCGAGGTCAAGGGCTTGGCGCCGATCCGCGGCTATCGTGGCCTGCCGCTGGGAGATCTCGACGCGCTGGCCGACGCGATCGTCGCGCTCTCCCGCCTTGCCTCGACGTCGGGCGCGCGGGTGCTCGAGGCGGAGATCAATCCGCTGATCGTCCGGGCTGAAGGCGAGGGCGTGATCGCCGTTGACGGTCTTGTGGTTCTCGGCCCGGACGCCATCTAACAGACGCCATCTAACAAAGGGCAACGAGACGGATGACGTTATGACCAGCCCCGAGGACCCACCCGAGGACTCCCGCGAGGAAACCGCCCGGGACCATCCCGGCGTCATCGCCCCGCCGCCGATCATCTTCGCCGGCACGACGGTTCTGGCGTTGGCCCTGCATTGGCTGCTTCCCAAGGCCTTGCCGGCTGTTCTGATGGCCGAGGAGATCAGCCACGGCGTCGGCCCGGTTCTGGCGGTTCTCTCGGTGATCTTGGGCATGGCCTCGATCCGGCGGTTCCGCAAGGCCGGGACCAATGTGCCGCCCTGGCAACCGGCAACCACGGTCGTCGAGACCGGGCCTTATCGCTTCACCCGCAACCCGATGTATCTGGGACTGGCGGGGCTCTATCTCGGCATCGGGCTTATCGTCGGCAGTCTCTGGTTCGCGGTTCTGTTCATCCCCTTTATCATTGTCATGCAACGCGGCGTGATCCTGCGCGAGGAAGTCTATCTGGCGCGCAAGTTCGGCGACGCCTATCTCGACTACAAATCCCGGGTTCGCCGCTGGCTTTAATAAGGCGGGCGCCGCCTGTATGCCTGTCCGCGCGATGGATGAGCGTGATAGACATGTCCGGGGCGAGAAATCCGCGTCGAGGCGCGAGGTGGACGGGGACAATCACGGATCACGATGCGGCGGGACGACGAACAGCTCAAAAGTATTGTCGAGACGAGCCCGATCGGCGTGATCATCATCGATGACGACGGCGTCCAGCGGTGGGTGAACCGACGCGCCGGGGTCATGCTGGGCGCGACCGCCGCCGAGCTCACCGGCAAGCATCCGACGATTTACCGCCCCCGATCCGGCGCGCTGAGAGAGCTGGAACAATTGTTCAAGACCCAGGGCTGGGTCAGGGATTTCGAGTTTGAACTCCGTCGGGTCGATACCGGCGCCGAGGTCTGGGTGTCTTGCCAGATCGATCCGCTGATTTTCGAGGGAGTCCCGGCGCGAATCTGCTGGCTGACCGAGATTACCGGATACAAGCGCGCCGAACGCGAGCGTCTGAGCGCCCAGGCCCGCGCCGAGGCCGCCGAGGCGCGGCTGCGCGCGATCGTCGAGGCGCTGCCGGTGGGCGTCATCGTCTTCGACGCGGAGAAAAATCTCACTTTCTGGAACGAGCGGTACTGCGAGCAGACCGCCACCACGTCCGATGCCTATCGGCGCACCAAGACACACCGCGACGTCTGCGCCTATGTCTACGAGCTGTTCCCCAATCTTCGCGATCAACCCTTCGAGGATTTTCTGGAATTTTGGGAGACCCGGATGTGGGGCGAGGATCAGGGGCCGATGGTCCTTGATTTCGAGGAACCCAAGATGACCAGCCTGCAATTCGTCTCGCGATTGCTGGATGGCGGCTCGATTCTCGTGGTGGTGGACATCACCGAGCAGAAGAAAGCCGAGAGCGAGGCCTTGCGCGCCCAGGAAGAGGCCGAGGACGCGAATCGCGCGAAGTCGACCTTCCTGGCGGCGATGAGCCATGAGATCCGCACGCCGATGAACGGGGTGCTCGGCATGATCGAGGTGCTGGAGCAATCCGCGCTCACCGACGAGCAACGCACGATGACCGGCACGATCCGAGACTCGGCCTCGACCCTGCTGCGGATCATCGACGACGTCCTGGACTTCTCAAAGATCGAGGCCGGGCATCTGGAGCTGGAAGCGGTGCCGTTGGCGATCCGGCCGATGCTGGAAAGTACGCTGGACTCCATCGCCGCCGCGGCCGAGGCGAAGTCCCTGGATCTGACGCTGGAGATCGCGCCGGACGTGCCGGACGCGATGATCGGCGATCCCGTCCGGTTGCGCCAGATCGCGCTCAACCTGCTCGGCAACGCCATCAAGTTCACCGAGGCCGGCGGTGTCTCGATCACGGTGACCGCCAGTCCCATCACTGAACTCGTTTCCAGTTCTCTTTTGACGATTTCAATCGTCGATAGCGGCATTGGTATCCCCGAGGACGCCCAACAGGGGCTCTTCACGCCGTTTACCCAGGCCGAGAGTTCCACGACGCGACGTTTCGGCGGGACCGGGCTTGGGCTATCGATCTGCCGTCGCCTGGTCGATCTGATGGGCGGAACCATCGGCGTCGAAAGCACCCCGGGCGCTGGTGCCCGGTTCTGGTTCTCCATCCCCATGGAAATCTCGGCGGTGCGATCCGAGAGCGTGGCGCCGGATCTCCGCGGTTTGGAGATTCTACTGATCAGTCCGCGCGAGCGGCTGACCTCGATGGCGGCGAGGATCCTGGAGAGCGCCGGCGCGCGGGTTTGGCGGCGCGACAGGTTGGATCATGCCGAGGCGTCCGATCCCAAAGTCGACGTCGTCATCATGGATGATCGGGCCGGCTCGATAGCGGCGCTCGAGCGACCGGCGGTTCTGCTTACCGCCGCCGGACGCGGCGCGACCGAGCATGTAAATATCCCTCACGTCGCCATCAATCGACCGCCACGGCGAGAAGCTCTGTTGCGGGCTGTGACGCGTATCGCGGGACGAGCATCGGGGGATGTGGGCCGGTCCGGTGGCACCGCGAATGTGACGGAACTGCTGGACGCCCGAGGGCCGGAAGGCGATGGCGCGCGCGCAACCGGCGCGCCGATCCTGGTCGCCGAGGACAACCTGACCAACCGTCTGGTGGTGGAGCGGCAATTGGCGCTTCTGGGCCATGTCAGCGAGATCGCCGAGGACGGCGCCGAGGCCTTGGCGCTTTGGCGCGAGGGAGGGCACGCGCTGTTGCTGACCGATTGCCATATGCCCAATCTGGACGGCTACGACCTCGCCCGTACGATCCGCCGGGAAGAGGACCCGGCGCGGCGTCTGCCCATCGTCGCGTTGACCGCGAACGCGCTTGCAGGCGAGGCCGAGCGGTGTTTCGACGCCGGCATGGACGACTACATGGCCAAGCCGGTCACGCTGTCGGAATTGCGCCGAGTGCTCGATCGTTGGATCGGAACGGGGCGCGACGGCAAGGATCACGGCGGGCCGAAACCCGGATCGCCGGGCAAGGCCGAGCCGATCGACCGGGACCTGCTCCGGGATATTCTAGGGGACGACGATCCGCGCATGGTCGATCTGGTGGCCACGGCGTTTCTGAACTCGGCCGAGCCGATTTTCACCGACCTGCGCCGGGCGATCGCGGCGCGGGAATTATCGGCGTTTAGACCCGCCGCCCACAAGGCCTCGGGCGCCGCCGGCAGTCTGGCGGCGCTGCCGCTGCGGGATGTCCTGCGGCAAATGGAGGCGATGGCCGAAGCAGAGGATTGGGCGGCGATCAACGGGCTTTCCGGCGAGATGGAGCGACGGCTCGGCGCGCTGATTGATCATCTCCAGTCCACGCGAGCGGCGATTACCATGTGACCGATGACACGTTCCAGCCACCGCATCTATACTTCGGAAAACCGTCGACTGGCTGACTTTCAGCGCGCCGACGCGTGACCGAGGAGGAGACCACATGGCCGGATTACTGTCCGAGGATGCCTTGGCCTGGATCGGACGATCCGACCCACCGTTATCGGTTGAGGTATCACGCCGAGACATCGTGAAATACTCGATCTCCACCGAGCAGGTTCTGGAAAAGTATCTGACGGGAGACGAAGCGCCGCCGATGTTCGTGGCCGGCCTGTCCCGCGAGGTCGTGCCGCTGGATGATTTGGGCCCAGACGGCCTTGCCCAGGCCTCCCTGGTGCCGGACCTGCCGCTAAAGCGGGTCATGGCCGGCGGTGTCGAGTTCGACTTTCACCGCACCGTGCATCCGGGCGACGTCCTGGTGTTCGAGCGCAGTCTCTCGTCGCTGACGGAAAAGCAGGGCCGCACCGGGCCATTGATCTTCGTGACCTACACGATCAACTGCCGGACCGAGGCCGGCGAGCCCGTGCTCGAGCAGAAACAAACCCGTATTCTGAGGTGACCCATGGTTGATTTCAGCACCCTCAAGGTCGGCGACGCCTTGCCGGAACGCAGCTATACCGCCACCAATGTCTCGCTGTTCTGTTACAACGCGGCGATCTGGAACCCGCATCGCATCCACTATGACGAGCGCTATACGACGGATGTCGAAAAACACCCTGGCGTGGTGATCGACGGGCCGTTGCAGGGCGATTGGCTGAGCCAGGCGGTTACCAACTGGATCGGCGATGCCGGGACCCTGGTCTCCTTCGGCTATTCCAACCGCAAGGCCTCCTATCTCGGCGAGACCCTGACCTCCGGCGGCACGATCACCTCGATCGATCCGGCCACCGGCGAGGTCGGCGTGGATATCCATATCCGCAACGAGCAGGACGAAGTCACCTCGCCGGGCTCGGCGGTGGTCCGCTTCCCGGTTTGATCCAAGGGCTTGTAAACAAGGCGCTTATAAAAGCGTGATCGGCACCTCGGCGCCCTTGCGCTCGGCGGAGAGATAGCCGGCATACATGGTCGCCACCGCGTCGGCGGCGAGCGAGGAATCGCTTTCCACCGGGCCGCCCGAGGTAATCGCGCGATAGAATGCCTCGATCTCCTGGGGAAAGCCGGTGGTGAAATCCTCGTCCGGCGCGGTCATCGCCCAGCCCTGCTTGGTCTCGATCTTTTCGACCACGTAGATGTCATCGAAATTCTCATGCACCGGATTGAAGGTCTGCATGGCGGTGTTCGGGTTGATGTTGCAGACCGTGCGGTGATTGTTGGCCACCACCTCCAGCCAGTTATGGATACCGCCCATCACCACTTCGGAGGCGAAGATCGTCGCGATGGTCCCGTCGGTGAAGGTGACGTGCTGCATCGAGAAATCCTCGACATCGTCATAATCGGTGCGGATATGCCCGGCGTCGATATAGCCCTCGACGCGGGTCAGATCATGGGTCCGCGCGGTGATCGCCGCCGGGCGGATGGGGTTGCCGTCCCGGGCCCGGCCCTCGACCCGCTTCAGATAAAGCGCCGCGGTCAGCGGATGACAGCCCTTGCCGATCAGCGAGCCACCGCCGCCAAAGCGCCAGAGCCCGTAAACCGGGGAATGCGAGCCGGAATGCGCTTCCTCGCCATGCATCCAGAGGATCTGGGCACCGGTCTTCTCCAGGATTTCCCGCTCCTTCTGGATCGCCGGGACATAGACCCAGTTCTCGGCGTAGAGAATCCGCGCCGAACTCGCGGCCTCGGCCTCGAGCAACCGCTTGACGCCGTCCAGGGCACCATCAAGTGCTTCCTGGCGCGGCATCGAGCGGGCATCAAAAGTCTCCGAGCCGTCGCCGAAATAGCCGGTGAAGGGTTTCTCGATGATCGGGGTTACGCCGCGTTCCAGAGCCTTTATCGCCACCGCCTCATGGGCATAGGCCGGCACGCAGACATGCAGAACATCAATCTCGCCGAGCAGGGCGTCGAGATCATCGAAGGCATCAAGGCCGCGCGGTTCGGCGAAAGCCTTGGCGGTCTCCATGGAACGCGAGACCACGCCGACGATCTCGGGGTCGGTGCCATAGACCCGGCGGATCGCGTCGACATGAAAATTAGCGGCGAACCGAGCGCCAACGATACCGGCGCGAATCTTGGGTTTGTTCATGGGAATGCTCCGGTGTGGCTTCGATTTTCGCGAACACTCTTCAAGATCTGATGACCGAAACGAGCACGTTCGTCACCTCGTCATGCTTGTTGGCCACGGGTATTACCAAGCGACGGTACGAGATCTCGCTATCGTCCTGTTGGGTTCGCACCTCCGAGAGAAGCGCTCTTTTGGTCTTCTTCACGATCTCATAGACGTCCTGAACCGATCGCCGAAAACCGGGGAAGGGAACCGTGCCGAGATGTTTGCCGAGATAGTTCAACCCGCGACCGACGGTCGTGTTCTTTCCGAACGATTCGAACGTGAAATTGTCGGGGTTCTCGTGCGCGACTCCCAGCACATGCGAGGTGCCCAGCAGGTCTGGGCCAATGAGAGTTGGGAAATCGAGATCGCTGTAGCGCGGCACCGCGCCGTGCTTGGCGAAAAGAAAACGCTTGTATAGGTCCATGAAGGCGTCGTCGCGCCCCCTTTGGAAATCAAGATCCCGATGGGTTCGCGCCCAGGTAACATCCCCTTTTCCGGAATAGACCATCATCCCGGGCACCATTGTCTTGGTTGGAGTCACCATTATCGAGCTTTCCGGTCCGAGGTTCCGAGGCGCGACCTTAATACCCGAAAATCGGGTTCCGATGGTTTGATTTTTTTCGGGAAATCCGATCGAACCCCCATGCAATTTCCAGGGGCGGCGCGCGCGGCGCCCCGTTTCCACACTAAAATATGGATAAACCACACCAAACTTTGGACTTCAAAAGCGCCCCATGCGAAAATGGGGAGCGAACTGGAGGTAAGTTTGCCTTGAAGATTGACGATGTCATTCAACGATTGCTTGAGCGCGCGATAGACCAGGGGTACTCCCGGCGGTCGCTGGCGCTGGCGTGCGGGCTCTCGGAAAACGCGTTTCGCGGGATGGATTTCTCCGACCGAGGAGGCGCATTGGCGGGGAATAGCAATATTACCCTGTCCACGCTGCGCGCCATCGAAGCGGTCGTGGGACCCACGCCGGAAACGCCCGACGGTGACCGCGCGGAGTTGGCTCAACCCGTTGTGTATCGCGAAAGACATACGGGAGCCGAGAGCGATAACGCCAAGGCCGTGGTTTGGGCCGGCTCGCTTCCCCGGCTCGATCCAATCTTGGCGAATGCAAAGCGATATTTCGATCATTTGATTGGTTCGAAAGGTCTCCTTCGCAGTCAGGATATCAGCCTCCGCCTGCTCTCGGACGTGGCGCCGAATGTGAAGTGTCACATCGTTAACATAGGCGATGATCTCTCCTCTTCGGACTTTCAACGATGGCATACCGTTTCCGACTACCGGGGCGGTCACGATATGACAGGTGCTCGCTTGGACGAGGGCCTGGATCCGGCGTTGTCGCGATGTTTCGGCGGCGATTGCCTGAAGGTCGCCCGGACCGGCCTAGATCAGGTCGCTGTTCTCAACAGGACCATTCGTTGGGCCGGAAGCAAATCTCCGTCTATTCGTAGTGTTGTGCGATGGATGGGCGCTGCCATCGGACCCGACGGACAACCACAGGTCGTGACCATCGCGCGACGCCACCAGTCAATCGAGAAGACCCGAAACTCGCGGCGCGGCGCGCCTGGCGAAATGGGGCGACCGGTTGGAGAGTTTGAATTTGTAACGGGCACCTAGCCCAAAACGATTGGTTTAAGACAGAATGTCGAGCAAGCGGGGAGAACAACAATGAGTGAATTTTCGTTAACACAGAAAATCAGGTTGAATTTGTCCATCCAAGGCCGCCGGACCTCAATCGCCCTGGAGGCTGGGGTTTGGGATTGTCTGACGGAAATCTGTCGGCGCGAGGAATTGAGCCTGGATGAGCTTTGCGACGCGATCATCGCCGACTCCGAGGATATCAGCATGGCCTCGGCGATCCGGATAAGCGCGCTGGAATACTTTTGCAAGAAGCGCGATGAAGGCAAGGCCGCGCGCAACGCGGCCTAGGCCATTTCCGTACCGACTAGAAAAAATCCAACGGATCGATGGTCATCGCAGGGATGGCATGAAGTAGAAACGGGCTGGTGGCACGATGGCCCCAGCCCGTTTTTCTTAATCCCGCATAATACCGCCTCATCGAAGTGGCATTGCCGGCGCTATTGCGCGTCCGCGGCGACCTGCATTCTGATGATCTGATCCGGGTTCGCCGGCGGCTCGCCCTTTGTGATGTTGTCGACGAACTCCATGCCTTCGCTCACCACGCCCCAGACCGTGTACTGGCCGTTCAGGAACTGAGCGTCGCCGAAGCAGATGAAGAACTGGCTATCGCCGCTATTCGGGTCCTGCGAGCGGGCCATGCCCACCGTGCCGCGCACGAAGGGGGCGCTTGAGAACTCGGCCCTCAGCTTTTCGCCCGAGCCGCCCATTCCGGTCCCGGTCGGATCCCCGGTCTGGGCCATGAAACCGTCGATCACCCGGTGGAAGACGATCCCGTCATAGAACCCCTCGCGGGTCAGTTCCTTGATCCGCTCCACATGCTGGGGCGCGACGTCGGGGCGAAGGTCGATGACGACCCGACCGTCCTTGAGATCAAGGTAAAGCTGATTTTCGAGGTCCTGAGCCTCGGCATTGTTTGCTGACATGAGAAAAAACAAGGCTCCGAACAGTGTTAAAAGACGACGCATGAACCTCTCCTGGGACCGATCCTGTCGTAGGTCCGCCACCATACAGTCCCGGTCCCGACGCGCAAGCGCGAACAGACCCTCAGCGCGCGAGCGCCAATAGACCCTCAGCGCGCGAGCGCGAATAGGCGGGCGATATCCAAATGCGCCTCCAAATGGTCCGCCAACCGGTCCAGGACCTGCTCCACCGCGTCGTCGAAGCGCAGGTCTTCGGCTCCCTGACCGCCCAGGGCCTGCAGGACCGCGCGCCGGTAACCGTCGGCGGCGAACAGGCCGTGGACGTAGCACCCCGCGACAAGCCCATCGGCGGAGCGCGCGCCATCCGGTTTGGCCGTCTCGCCGTCGTCGGAGCCGATTTCAACCAGCGGGCGGGCGCAATCGGGCCCCTCGGTGCGCCCGATATGGATCTCGTATCCCTTAATCGCCTCGCCATGAACAAGGTCGCGGCCCGTCACCCGGGTCAGGGTCTTGGTCCCGCCGAGGATGGTCTCGACGTTCAAGAGCCCCAGGCCGTCGATGCTGGCCGGCGGTCCCTCGATCCCCTCGGGGTCGGTGATCCGGTTGCCTAGCATCTGGTATCCGCCGCACAGACCGAGCACCCGGCCACCGCGCCGGACATGAGCGTGGATATCGATATCCCAGCCTTGCGCGCGCAGGAAAGCCAGATCCCCGATCGTCGATTTGCTTCCCGGTAGCAGCACGAGATCCACGTCACCGGGGATCGCGTGGCCCGGCTCGATCACCTGGACACCGACACCGGGCTCCAGGCGCAGCGGATCGAGATCGTCGAAATTGGCGATCCGCGCCAGCATCGGCATGGCGACCTTTATGCCGTCCTTCGTGCTGGTGGACATATCCCGCAAGGCGACCGCGTCCTCGGCCGGCAGTTTGTTGGCCTCGGCGAACCAGGGCGCGACGCCGAAACACGGCCAGCCGGTTCGGCGCGTGATCTCGGTGACACCGCCGTCGAAAAGCGAGAGATCGCCGCGAAACTTGTTCACGATGAAGCCCGCGACCCGGGCCGCGTCGCCGTCGCTCATCACCGCCTTGGTGCCGACCAGGCTCGCGATCACGCCGCCCCGGTCGATGTCGCCGATCAGCACCACGGGCACGTCGGCGGCCTCGGCGAAACCCATATTGGCGATATCGCCGGCCCTGAGGTTGATCTCGGCGGGGCTGCCGGCGCCCTCGACGATCACCAGGTCGGCTTCCGCCTTGAGATGTTCGTGGCTTTCCAGAACAGCGCCCAGAAGCTCGGCTTTCATCGCCTGATAGGCGCCTGCCTTGGCGTGACCGCGCATGCGCCCCTGGACGACGATCTGGGCCCCGGTCTCGGATTCCGGTTTCAGAAGGACGGGGTTCATGTGGACTGTCGGCTCGACACCGGCGGCGCGGGCCTGCAGCGCCTGGGCCCGGCCGATCTCGCCGCCATCCACCGTGACGGCGGCGTTGTTCGACATGTTCTGTGGCTTGAACGGCCGCACCGCGATGCCTCGGCGCGCCGCGATCCGGCACAGCCCGGCGACCAGAAGCGATTTCCCCACATCCGATCCAGTGCCTTGCAGCATGAGGGTACGCGCGGTCATGGGGTAACCGAGGCTCTACCGCCGTTACCCCTATACCGTCGCCCTGGCGTAAGGCAGGGCCTCCGGCTCGGGGTCATCTGCGTGACCGATCGTTGATCCGGCTGGCATCGTGAGGGCACGCCTTGCGCCAGGACGACGGGGGAAAGGTGTCGCGCGGATGCATTATTGTCCGGGGAGCTTTTGGTCGTCCGTGCCGCTCCATCCCCGTCAAACGCGGGATGACGGATGGGATCTTTGCTGGATATTCCGCCGCGCGCGCGGGCGATCACAAGTTGGTCGACAACCCTCGTCAACCCTACCACTTCTCGATCCAGGGCCGAACGTCGGTCTCGAAGCTCCAGGCGTTGCGCGGCTGGCAATGGAATGACCAATAGATCTCGGCGATGGCGTCGGGATCGAGGATGCCGTCC
>JADHLJ010000094.1 GCA_016780745.1 Alphaproteobacteria bacterium
CCGGGGATCCCAGGCGGATAGATCCCATTCCGTCTCGCCCTCGGTGATCCATTCCGCCATCGCCTTTCCGATCGCGGCGGAATGGGTGATGCCGATCTGAACGCCTGTTGCCTGATAGAAGTTCGGTGCCCCTTCCGTCGGCCCGACCAGCGGCAGAGCGTCCGGCGCATAGGCGATCGGCCCGTTCACGAAGCGACGGACACCGGCCTCGCTCAGAAGCGGGACATGGGCGATGGTGGCCTCCAGGACATCGAGAATGTCATCGACACTGTCTGGAAACAGTTGATGGACGAAATCCTCCGGCGGCCCGGTCTCGCGCCACGCCGGACGCCCCTCATGAGCATAGGAACCCAGGAGAAATCCGTCCCGCTCGCGGCGGAGGTAGAAGCGGATATCGGGATCTCTAACCAAGGGAAACAATGCTTGGTGCTCTTCCAACTCGGCGATCGGGTCGGTTACCAGATACTGGTGCTCGAGCGTGACCACGGGGGCATCAAGGCCGGCGAGCTGGGCCACTTGCCGACCGTAAAATCCCGCCGCGTTGATGACATTCTCGGCCACCACGACGCGCTTGGTACTAGTGACTCGCCATTCACCGGAGGCGAGGCGGTCGATAGCCGTGACCGGAGAGAATCGCTCCACTACCGCCCCCCGGTCTCGGGCGCCCTTCAAAAGCGCCTGGGTCAACTGGCTCGGGTCGACATCACCTTCATAGGGGTCATAAATCCCGCCAAGGACGGTGTCATTGAGCCTCCAAAACGGATGCATCTCGTCCATCTCGGATGGACTGAGCATCCGAAGGTCAAAGCCGGCGCTGCGCGCGGTCCCGCGAATGTGCTCGAAGAACTCCATCCGAGCCACCGTATGGGCGGGCCAGAACGCCCCGGTATGGCGATAGGTGATCGGCGAACCCACCGTCTCCGCCAGAGCCTTGTAAATAGACCAGGCGTAGTTGCCGGCCCGCATGCCGAGCCATGATGTCGCGTAGGTCGGGATGTTGCCCGCCGCGTGCCACGTACTGCCCGACGTCGCCTCGTCCCGTTCCAACAGGATGGTGTCGGTAACGCCCGCCAGGGCGAGATGGTAGAGAATCGACGCTCCGACAGCGCCGCCGCCAATCACCACGACACGCGCGTGTTGTTCCACGATCTAACCTCCCTCGGGAAGATGGATGTCGAAAGCCGCTCGAATGGCGTTCTCACGATCAAGCGGCAGGTGGCTGGGCCTAACTTCATAAAGCGCGCGAACCCGCTCTCGGGCGCGATCCCAAATGGTCTTGGAGCCCGCTTCCCGCCAATCCGAGATGCTTTGCCTGTCTCCGAGACGGGGATAGACATACTCGGTCTTCATCATCGCCAATGTCTGCGCCTCTCCAAGGTAATGTCCGTCGCCAGTTACCACCGCCTCAATGCGATCAAGGTCGATACCGCCGTCCATGACCTCGACACCGCGCACGGACCGCAGGATCGCGCCGCACATGTCGTCATCAATCACCAGGGCCTCTGGCGAGGCCGCCATGATCGATCCGAGCATGCCGACGCTCAGATTGATCATGTCCGCGCCGGCCTGGGCGGCGAGCGCGACGCTGTAGCCTTTCTCGTACCCAGCCTGGGCGTCGGCGGTCTTGGCGTCGGTCATTCCCGCGGAAACGGTCGACGGCACTCCCAATCTCAACAGAAGTTGCGCGGCGGCGGCATTGGCGATCGCCGCCTCGCCTCCACCGCCGGACATGGCGCCGGTTCTCAAATCACTGATAAACGGCATGAAGGCGAGAATGCAGGGAAAGCCTGGCTTTATCACACCAACCATCACAAGACCGGCCAAGGCTTCGGCAAGGCCCTGAGCAAGCGCGCCGGCCAGGGTAACCGGACTGGTGGCGCCGGCCTGCCCAGCGGTGCAAATCTGAACCGGCATGCCGCCGTGAATGGCATTGACCATGCAAAGCATCCCCTCCGGCGAGAAGCGCAGCGGCGATACCGCGTGGACAATGACCGCGAAACAAAACGGCCGTGCCGAGAATTTAAGCCCGCCACCTAGAGCCAATTCAAAAAGGCGAATGATCTCCCCCACGTGATCGGGGTGGTCGAAGCTGACACCGATGGGTTTCGGACATGCCTTGACGCAGGCGAAAGCCGTATTGATGTCCAGGGCAAGGGAGGTCGGCATGTCCCGGGCGATGACCGGGCGAATGCCATAATGGACGTTGTCGACCGAGCCGACGAGATGCATCAGCCCGTGGAGGTCGCTCAATGTGGAATCCCTAAAAGTGGATGTTTCCGCGTCCAACATCTGCACAGCCGCGCCACCGGTTCCGATATGCACCCGACCACCGCCGATCGTGATGCCCCGCGCCTCGTCATAGCCCGGGAGATTGACGGTTTTGGCGGCCCGGGCTATCGCGCGCTCCACCATCGCGCGCGAAAAACATAACCTTCCGTCATCACGGAGACTCGCTCCCTGAGCTTGCGCCATGTCGGCTAGATCTTGGGGGCAGCCCGCCATCCCGATGCGTTCCAGAATCGAAAACGCGGCATCGACGACGTCATCGGCTTCGCGATCAAGGAGGGGGCGCAGACGACCGCCTTTCGGCGGCGACGGGATAGCCGGCGCCGTGGCCCCTGGCGAACGTTCCGCCACTCTCGATCTACGCGCCATCTCGCCACTCCGCTATCGGATTGACAGGGTAGTGGAGATACCGCGCCGCATCAGCCTGAAAATCAAGAAAGTCAGTAGATTTCAATTTGCGAACGATTATCGGTTGCAAATTGAAATCTAACTGATAATAATTCGCATTCGCGTTACACATGCAGGCAACGCGATCCAAACCATCTTCTATGACGGCAACAAAAAAACGTTGAACGACACCTCACCCCCGGCCTTTCATCGCTCCAGTGATCCAGGACAAGATCGCTGAAAGGTTCGGCATCAACGGAAAGAGACAGGCGACGGCCTTTGGTGTATGCCTCCCCGCGTGAATTTCGCGGGAACGAGCCAATCCTGCCTCATTCCACCAATCGAAGGCGCTGGAGCCGCCTGTTCACGAGGAATCTCTATTCGATGCGTACGCTCTTTAACGGAACCGCCAAACGGTCCACATCCGTCGCCCTGTTCCTTGCAACCGTTTCAACGGCCACGCTTGCTCTCGCGGAGGCCAAGGCCGCGGAAGTCCTGAACATCTACTCGCACCGGCAACCATTCCTGATAAAGCCGTTCATCGACGCCTATACGGCAAAGACCGGCACCGAGGTGAACATCGTCTTCGCCTCCAAGGGGTTGGCCCAGCGACTCGAGGCCGAGGGCACGCGTAGCCCGGCGGATATCGTGCTGACGGTCGATATCGCGCGCCTCAGTGTTTACGCGGACAGGGATCTGCTCGCGCCGGTTCGCTCCGAAATCCTAGAGAAGAATATTCCCGCGCATTTGCGCGCGCCGGACGGGCGCTGGTTCGCCTTCTCAAAGCGCGCGCGGGTGTTGGCGGTGTCCAAGGAGGCTCCGGATGCGCGAAAGATTTCCAGATACGAAGATCTGGCGGACCCGAAATGGGAGGGCCGGATCTGCTCACGCCCCGGCAGTCACGTCTATAACCGCGCGCTGATCGCCTCTTTTCTGCACGCATCGGGCGCCGAGAAGACCGAGGCCTGGGCAAAGGGCGTGGTGGCGAACCTGGCGCGGCGACCCCAGGGCAATGACCGGGCCCAGGTCAAGGCGATCCACGAAGGGGTGTGCGATATCGCCATTATCAACAGCTACTACTACGGCGCCCTCAAACACTCCGATAAGCCTGATCAACGAGAATGGGCCAAGGCGATCGAGCTGGTTTTCCCGAACCAGGATGACCGGGGCACCCACGTCAATATCTCGGGCGGCGGAGTCGCGAAACACTCCAAGAACAAGGCCGAGGCGATCCGATTTCTCGAGTTTCTGACGTCCGAACCGGCACAGCAACTTTATGGCAGCATCAATTTCGAGTATCCCGTGAATCCTGCGGTACCGATCCTCTCGGAACTCCGGTCTTGGGGAGCCTTCTCCGAGGACAAGATGCCGATCGGTCGGATTTCCGAATTGGCGGCGGACGCGCAGAAGATCATTGATCGGGTTAGATGGTAGATCGAGCAACGTTTCACGCGCGCGGCGTTGGCCTGGCCCGGTTTAATCCTTGGGCCTTCGCCAGCGCCGTTCTCGCGATTGTTCTGCTGGCCCCGATCGTTGCCGTCGTCGTCGCGGCCTCCAAGGATAGCGGCGGCCTGTGGGACCATCTCTTCGAGACGGTCCTGTCACTTTATGTTGGAAACACGCTTACATTAATGGCGGGTGTCGCCGCGGTCAGTCTCGCGTTCGGGGTATCGTCGGCCTGGGTTGTTGTCCGCCATGATTTCCGAGGACGTCGCTGGCTGGAGTGGATGCTGCTGCTGCCCGCCGCGGTTCCGGGATATCTGATCGCTTACACCTATACCGACTTCCTTGAATTCGCGGGCCCGGTGCAAGGCGCCTTGCGCGAGCTGTTCGGTTGGAGGAGCGCCCGGGACTACTGGTTCCCCGAAATTCGGTCCATGGGCGGCGCCTCTCTAGTCATCGGCGCGGTTCTCTACCCCTATATCTACATGATGACCCGGGCGGCGTTTCTCCTGACCCCCGCCTCGCTCTTCGAGACCGGGATGCTATCCGGGCGGAACCTGTTCTGGTCGATTGCCCTGCCGATGGCCCGCCCCGCCGTCGTCGCCGGTCTCGCGTTGGTCATGATGGAAACCATCTCGGATTTCGGAACGGTGGAGTATTTCGCCATCGAGACCCTGACGCTGGGGATCTTCAATGTCTGGCTCGGCATGAACAATCTGGCCGCCGCGTCCCAAATCGCGGTTGTGGCGTTTCTTTTCATCCTGGCGCTCTTGACCGTGGAAGTCCTCGCGCGGGCCAAGCGACGTTTCAACGACACCAGCCGCCGCGCGGTTTCCATCCGCCCCAAGCCCCAAAACGGATGGCGCGCGCTCGCGTGCTTTACGGTCTGCGCCCTTCCCGTGGTGGTTGGGTTCGTGATCCCTGTCGGGGTGCTGCTGAACTTCGTATTGCGCGGATATTCACTGGCTCTCTCCGCGCCCGTCCTGGACGCGGCCCTCAACACATTCGTCCTCGCCGGTATCGTGGCGTTTATCGTGATGATTACCGCTGGTTTCCTGGGATTTGTCGGCGCCTATAAAAGCGACCCTCTCATGAGGCGCGTGACCGCCGTGGCATCGGCCGGCTACGCCTTCCCGGGCACCATTCTCGCCATCGGCGTGGTAACGGCCGGCGGCGCCATGGACGAAGGCATCGCCGTTGTCATGCGAAACCTAATGGGCATTTCCCACGACGCCTGGCTGACCAGCGGTATCGGGCTGGTGATCGTCGCCTGTGTCGTGCGTTTTCAGGCCGTTGGCTATGGCGCGGTCACCTCCGGCCTGGAACGGCTCCCCACCAGCATGGTCGAGGCGAGCCGGGTGCTGGGCCGCGGCTTCGGCGAGAGCGTTCGGACCGTCGTCGTCCCCATGCTTCGCATGTCTCTCCTCGCGGGCGGTTTGCTGGTCTTCGTCGACGTGATGAAGGAGTTGCCGATGACGCTTCTTCTAAGGCCTTTCAATTTCGAGACCCTCGCGACCTATGTCTATCAATACGCCAAGGACGAGCTTCTCGAGGAGGCGGCGCTGCCAGCGCTCATGATCATCGTGACGGGAGTGGTGCCGGTCGTCGTGATGAACGCGGCCTTGCGTCGCTTCACCCGTGGCTAGATCGTCGCTCGCCTCCTCGCAAGCCGCGTACCCGCGCACTCGCGCATCTGATATAGTGAGCGAAACCGCAACCAAGCCATTAACGATTTCGAATCCAGAACGCCCTCGACCTATCACGGGATAAATCACATGCATTACGACAGCATCGCCAACCAGCATGGCCTGAAGCACGATCCTTTCAAGGCCCTGGTGGCGCCGCGCCCCATCGGTTGGGTCTCGACGGTTGACGAGAACGGGATTCTCAACCTCGCGCCCTACAGCTTCTTCAACGCCGTCAGCGACCGTCCGCATTATGTGATGTTCAGCTCCAGCGGGCGCAAGGACAGCTTGCGCAACATCGAAAAGAATGGCGAGTTCACCTGTTCGCTTTCGACATGGGACACACGGGACGGAATGAATATTTCGTCGGCGCCGGTGCCCGCCGACGGCGACGAGTTCGCGCTCGCCCATCTGGAGACCGCCGCCTCGAAATTCGTGGCTCCGCCCCGCGTCAAGCAATCGCCCGCGGCGCTGGAATGCAAACACTGGAAGACAATTGAGATGCCGGACGTCAAACCCGGTGGCGATTCCGGTCACTTCGTGGTGTTTGGGCAGGTCGTGGGTATCTATATCGATCCGGCCTATATCAAGGACGGCATGGTCGATACCAGCGCGATGCGTCCGATCGCCCGGATGGGCTACATGGACTACGCGGTGGTCACGCCGGAAACCGCGTTTACCCTCAATCGTCCCGTTGTCGATCCCGATGGCTCGGTAAGCAGCCCCTCCGCCGCCGAATGGGACGGGGAATACCGCTAGAGTCTAAGCAAGCCGCGCTAGGCGCCGCGGCGGCGGGACCAGATGATGTTGAGATAGGTCGCGGCCAGGATTAGGCCCCCACCGCCCAAGGTAAAGGGATCGAGGCCCTCGTCGTAGAAGATCAGCCCGACTACCGCCATGAACGGCAGTGAGAGAAAACTGATCGGCATGACCACGCTTGCATCGGCGATGGCGACCGATCGCGCCATGCAGTAGTGCGCCGTCAGACCGCTAATGCCGACAACGATGATCCAGAGAAACTCGCTCGGGTCCGGCATCGTCGCGTCACCGCCCACGAGGACCAGGGCGAACACGAACTGCATCGCCATCATATAGAAGACAATACGCAAGGCCGGTTCGGTGCTGGTCAACGCCTTCACCATCACCACCGACACGGCATAGCAAAGCGCGCCAAGGATGGTGATCCCGGTCGCGAGCTCGATCGGAACCATACCCGGCCGAACCACGATCAGCACGCCAACAAAGCCGCAAAGTATAACTGTCAGGCGCGCCGGTGTCGGGCGTTCGCCAAAAAACATGACCGCGAGCACGACCCCAAAGATCGGCATGACCGAGTTAAGTGCCGTGACATCGGCCATCGTCAGATGCGCGACACCGAAAAACCATCCGTACTGACCGACAAAATGCACGGCGTTGCGGATCAAGTGTCCCAGCGGGCGTTTGGTGGTGATATTCGCGACTCCGCCGAAGGCCAGCGCGATGGGCAACATCAGGACGACCCCAACGATGGTGCGATAAAGCATGATGTCGAGAGCATCATGGTCGCTTGAGAGCTCGCGTCCGGAGATCTGCATCGACGCGAAACTCGCGATCGCGCCGAGCATCCAGATGACGCCCAAAATGGGTCGATTTTCGCGGGATGGGCCTTGCATGGTTTCCGCCCATTCTCCGGCTAGCGGTCGGGTTTGTTAAAGGTCGAACAGACGGCGCCGTTTTCCCGGCCCCGGCGGATCGTTCCGGTGATTTAAACCGAAGGGAATTGTCGTGTCGGTGGGAGCTCGAGGACCGGCCTTTTACTAGTCGTCACCATCGACAGCCGCGAGTTCCCGTTCGCGCCGCGCGATGAATTCCTCTTGCGGACCGAACCGCTCGGCATCCTGGAATTTTTCTCGAGTCCAAGCTAGCAGGGCTTCGTCATCCAGTGACATGTCCCAGGTTTCGCCGGCCGGCTGCTTCACTTGCCAGGGGGTATCGCAAAAGATCTCGATGCCGTTCTGTTCCGGGTCCTGGAAATAGACCGACCAGGTGTTGCCATGCGATGTCGGTCTTAGCGTCAGGGATTCTTCGTGCAATCTCGCGATAAGCACTCTCAACTCCGATAGATCCTCGACCCGGAACGCCAGATGCGCGTGGCTGTTGGACGGGCCGACCTCCTCGCGTCCGGCCAGAAACGCGACTTGGTGATGCTCGGCGGCCTCTTGGCTGAGGAAAGTGATCTTGCGGTCACCGGCGATCGGCCCCTCATCGGTCACTTGGAAGCCGAGGACCCGGGTATAGAAGTCCAACATTCGCGGCTCGTCTTGAACGAACAGCACGGCGTGCGACCAGGATAATGCCATGAGGAGCCTCCAATGCGCGGCGTTGCGCGAAACCCGATGGTGCGTCGGCGATCTATATCACAGTTTGGCGTCCCGCCGAGAACGCGAACCGCCTCGCCTAGAAGAACTTCAAACTCGCCAAGGGAATGCCCAGGAAAGCGCTTCTGAAATCCATCACCGAAAATATTCCGCCGGTTGCGATGAAGACCGCATTGTCATCAGCTTCCGTCTTCACGCGCTCGACCAGTTCGCCAATGTCATCGAAGACTTGAACCGATGCCCGCGGATTTATCTCCATGATCTGGGCTTCCAGCCTGGCCGCCTCCAACCCTTTGTGCCGGGCCGAAAACACCAGAAACTCCCCCCAGGCCTCCGCGAAGGCACCCAGCATTTCGACGTGGTTCTTGTCGAAGGAGATACCCACGACGCCGATGACCCGCCTGCCTTTGAATAGCCGTTCGCAACTCGCAACGACCTCCCGCGCGGCGGCAGGCGTATGAGCGAAGTCACAGATCGTCGGCGGTGCGTCGGACAAAGTCTCGAAGCGTCCGATCAGTCGGACCGTGTTCACCGCGTGGGTAAAGGCATCGGCCAGATCTCGCGATGTCACATCCGTTAGCGCCAAGGCTTCGACCGCATGCAGACCCAGCACCGCGTTACGTGGCAAATAGTCGACCGGCGTGACGGGGCACCATGTCATCTCAAGCGGGGGGGTGCCAATCTCCGTGGAAACACGGATCTCGCCATTCGCCTCGTACGACAGTCGCGTTACCTTGGAAACATCGATTAGTCGACGCTGGCTCTCACTCGCGTGTGCCTCGCCAAATGCCAATGCCGCGTCATGCACCCAGCCCGTGAAAACAACCCCGCCGGGCGACACGATGTCGACTTTGTCGGCGATGATGGCCTCCAGGCTTTCACCTAGAATTTCGGTATGCTCCAGATCCACCGATGTCAGGATCCCAACGCTCCCCCCAAACGCCCGCGTCGCGTCGAACCGTCCCCCGACACCCGCCTCGATCACAAGTACATCCAAGGGCTCGCGCAGAAACAAATCCGCCGCGATCAAGGTCATCACCTCGAAACCACCGATGCCCGCGAGCCGGTCCGCGATATCCGACACGGTGTCGATCGATACCGCCAGCGCCTCGTCCGATACATTCGCGCCGCCGATCCGAAAACGCTCGTTAAACGCGTAATAGTGCGGGGATGTGAACATCCCCACCCGCAATCCCAAATAGCCGAGGGCGGCTTCCAAAATATGGCAGGTACTGCCCTTGCCATTCGAGCCGACGACATGGATTACCTGTGGAATTTCGGTGGCATGGCGAGATTTCAGCCGCTCGAAACCCTGCTTCATCCGTAACGTGGAAAGCCCCTGACCATATTTCGGGTAGCGCTCCACGAAATCCAGGAACGACGACTTTTCCATTACTCAAACGCCTTCGCGAGGATCTCGCGCCAGATCTCCGCCAGGAGTTCGGTCTCGCCAATCGTCTCAAGCGTCGTGAGGGCCGGATTCGCGTTGATTTCAATGACATAGGCGCCGTCACCGGGGCCGTCCCGCGGATATACCAAGTCGATCGCGCAAACCCGCAAATGCGTGGCCGCGAAAACCCTGGCGCAAAGATCCACCTCTTCATCAAGGAAAGAGGTGCGAAAACTTTCGGAAGAACCACCGACGGCGGCATTCGGGATCTCGCAATAGGCCAGGGTTTCCCCGCGTCCCGGAATGCTCGATAGCGCGTATCCTCGTTTCTCCAGCGTCGCCACCAACACCGGGTTATCTCGGTTCTGTGGCGGCAATCCCTGGCGATGCGCGAATGCATCCGCCGCGTCGAGAAGCCCCTCGATCGTTCGCTCCCCGTCGCCCGTCAGCACCGCCGGCACCCGCTCATAATAAAATCTTGGCTGGCCGTCGATCGCGAATAACCGTGCCTCCCGCCCCGGCAGATACTCTTGCACGATGGCGGTGTCGTAGCCTTTCGCGATGACGTCGAAATGCACGCGCAAGGCCTCCGCGTCCCGCACGGATCTCGCGTAACGACCCCGCGCGCCCCGGTTCGGCTTGACGAAAACCGGGAACCCGATCTCGGCGGCGAAGTCCACGCCATCATCGCGATCAAAGCCCCTTGGCCTTAGATCCGCGAACCCGTCGAAAAGGAAAACAATTCGTGATCGTGGCGTCGCGATCCCGGCGGCTCGGAGCACGTCGTGCGTATGCGCCTTGTCGGTGACGAGATTCGCGATACTGACGCTGTTGATGGGAAAACCCGAAACGTTTCCGGCGCCGACGAACACAACCTTGTCCGCCTTGGAGATGCGCAGAATATACCCCGAGAACGGGTCCATCTGCTCGACGGACAGGCCCATCTCGGTGCCGATTTTTTCCGCGTAACGGATATTGAGAGGTGGTTTGAACATCCGCTGTTCTGAACCGTTTCACAGCCCCGGGTATCGCACGCGCCGCGTCGCGCCGTCAAACGCTGGCGTCTCTATCAACGCATGAGATCCTGGGCGCGCCAACGCTCCGTGCGGTGGTAGGATAGCACCATCCACTCCCCGAAAAGGGGCGCCAAAGGAATTGGGAGACTCGCATGACATCGACAACCATACCGTACGGCGAATGGCCCTCCCCGATAACGGCGCAATCCCTTACCAGCGGTTCGGTCGCGCTGGGCGGCGTGGTTCTGGAGGGGGACCGCCTGTGGTGGACGGAAGCGCGACCGTCGGAGGGCGGTCGGGTGGTTATCGTCCGACGCGAGTCCAACGGCACCACCCAAGACTTGATACACGCCCCCTATAACGCCCGGTCGCATGTTCACGAATATGGCGGGGGTTCGGTCGCGATTGCTGGTGATGGCGCCTATTTCGTCGATTTCGCCAGCCAAGCCATTCATCGGGTCGAAGCGGGAGAGGAACCTCGGCGGCTGACCGAGGATGGCCCCTGGCGTTTTGCCGCGATCACCCTCGATTCCCGTCGCGAGCGGCTGATCGCGATCCGTGAAACCCATGCGGAATCCGGCCCGCCGGTGAATGACCTCGTCGCGGTTCCGTTGCTTGGCGGGCCGGCGCGCGTGCTCGCGTCGGGTCACGATTTCTACACCGCGCCAAGACTTGCACCGGATGGCGAAAGCCTTGCCTGGCTGACCTGGGATCTACCTGCGATGCCTTGGGACAGGACGACGCTGTGGCAGGCTCCGATACGCAAGGACGGCACACTCGATACACCCGTTGCCATCGCGCGCGGCGCGAACGAAGCCGTTTTTCAGCCGGAGTTCGCACCGGACGGAAGCCTGCATTTCGTCTCCGACCGCGGCACCGGCTGGTGGAATCACCACGTCTCGCGCGGTCGAGAAATCGATGTTCTTTGTCGGGACGCGGCGGAGTACGGCTTGCCCTATTGGTCGATATCCGCCGCGACCTACGCGGTAGACGAGAGCGGACGGCTCTTCACCTGTCGGATCGAGGACGGCTTCTCGAAACTCGGAGAAATTCGCGATGGAGCCTTCTCGGAATTTGATTTGCCGTTCACCGAGTTTGGCGCGCCATCGGTCTCGGGTGGTAAGCTCGCGGTGACCGTGGCATCGGCGACGGAGCCCTGGCGAATCATCCTTATCGATCTCGCGAACGGGAAATGGGAAACCATTCGGCGATCCCTGAACGAGATCCCGGAAACACGCTATCTTTCGACGCCAGAGCCGATTGATTTCGCCACCGGAAAGGACAACGCGGAAACCGCGCACGCTTTCTACTATCCGCCGAAAAATGATGACGTCTCCTTCCCGGCGAGCCCGCCGCCACTCATCGTGCGCGGTCATGGCGGCCCCACCGGCGCCGCCTCTTCGGCGTTCAGTCTCGCCACTCAATTCTGGACAAGCCGTGGGTTCGCGGTCCTAGACGTCAACTATCGCGGTTCGACGGGCTGGGGCCGGGCCTATCGCGAGGCATTGTACGGCGAATGGGGAATCGCCGATGTCGAAGACGTTATCAAGGGCGCCGAAGCCATGGTCGCGCGTGGCCTGGCCGATCCCCAACACCTTGCCATTCGCGGCGGCAGCGCCGGAGGCTACACCGTGCTCGCCGCGCTGGCGTTTCACGACACCTTCACCGCCGGTTGCAGTCTTTACGGCATCGGCGATCTCGCGGCGCTAGCCACCGACACCCACAAATTCGAGAGCCGTTACATGGATCAGCTCGTCGGTCCCTATCCCGAACGCCGCGATCTATACGAGGCCCGTTCACCGATCCATCACACCGAAGGCCTGTCGGCGCCGGTGGTGTTCTTCCAAGGGCTCGACGACAAAGTCGTTCCCCCGAATCAGGCCGAAGCCATGGTCGCCGCCTTGACCGCGAAAGGCGTCCCGGTGGCCTATGTGCCCTTCGAAGGCGAGGGCCATGGATTTCGCAAAGCCGAGAACATCCGCCGCGCCTTGGAGGGGGAGCTGTCATTCTATGGCCAGGTGTGGGGGTTCGAGCCCGGTCTCGATGAGGGAGCCCGGATTGAGATTCTGGGTTTGTGACGCAAAACCGCGGATGAACCACGGCGGAAACGCGAGGATTATCGAGAAAAATTCGAACCACGAGGGCTTTCGCGGATTGCCAGACAATCCACTGTCGCCCCGCGATACCGGATATGGTTTTGCGCTTTCTTGCGAAAGCGTGATGGTGGGCACGACTGGGATTGAACCAGTGACCCCCTCGATGTCAACGAGGTGCTCTCCCGCTGAGCTACGCGCCCATCAAGGTCGACGACGGGAAGGCCGACCGAAACGAAGCGTGGTTATAGCGAACCCCGGAGATTTGGCAAGCCCGAAACCAGCGAGAAATTGCCGCTCGCGATGGGATGACAGCCACCAGGGTTTGCTCTAAGTCTTGAACATGTCCGATCATCCTCCCACCCCGCCCTCGGAAGCGCGCGAATTCGACGAAACCTGCTTGGTGATCAGGCGCCCGAGCCGGCAAACCCTGCCGCTCGTCGTCGCGTCGCCGCATAGTGGCCGCGTCT
>JADHLJ010000095.1 GCA_016780745.1 Alphaproteobacteria bacterium
GTGCAGGCCGGATTCGTCATCGGTACCCTATGCTTCGCGCTGACGGGGGTGGCGGATCGCTTCGACCCACGACGGATCTTTTTGATCTCGGCGGAGATCGCGGCCTTGGCCAATCTCGCGATTCTGGCGCTCGATCCCGCCGGCCCCCTCGCCATCACGCTGCGCCTGGTCACCGGGATCTGCATGGCTGGGATCTATCCCATCGGCATGAAGCTGGCGGTAAGCTGGGCCAAGGGTAATGTCGGGTTGCTGGTTGGCGCTCTAGTTGGCGCCCTGGCGCTCGGATCGGCGAGCCCGCATCTATTCGTTTTCGCGGGCGGCGTCGACTGGCGTTTCACCCTGGCCGTGGCCTCGGCGTCGGGCGCGATCGCCGGATTCCTTATCCTCGCCGCCGATGAAGGGCCCGCCGCCAAGCGCGCCGCCCGTTTCAAGATTAGCGATGTGAAAGCCTATTGGACCAACCGGGGCATCCGTTACGCCAATTTCGGCTATCTCGGACATATGTGGGAGCTCTATGCTATGTGGGCGTGGATCGGCTTCTATTTCTCGTTGGAATTGGGTGGCGTGACCGGTGGCTCGACCGCGGCTCTGATAACCTTCGCCATTCTCGCCTCGGGTGCCTTGGGCGCGGTTGTCGCCGGCTGGTCGGCGGACCGGTTCGGGCGCACCGCGGTCACCAGTTTCTGCATGGCGGCAAGCGGTTCCTGCGCACTGCTGATCGGTTTCGCCGCCGGACTGGGCCCCTGGTGGATGGGCGCCGTCGCCCTGGTCTGGGGCCTGACCATCGTTTCCGATTCGGCACAATTCTCGGCCAGCGTGACGGAATTGTCCGAGCCGGACCGGATCGGCACCATGCTGACACTGCAAACCTGTGTCGGCTTCCTCCTAACCTTGGCGACCATTCAAGCCGTGCCTTGGTTCGCCGAGCTGTTGGGCTGGAGGCACGCCTTCGCGCCCCTGGCGATCGGACCCTTCCTCGGCGTGGTCGCGATGCTGCGGCTCCGCGGTTTTCCCGAAGCGGTCAAGCTAGCGGGAGGTCGCCGTTAAACCCGCGCTTGCGTGACATCCACCCGCGCCGCAAAATCACCAAAACTTGCCCGCGCGACCCACCGTCGCCGCTGATCAACCACGGAGATACCGATGTCCAACAATAACGCCGACGATCCGAACAAAGGCAAACGTCGCTCTTCCGATTGGTACGGCAAGCAGGACAAGGATGGTTTCGGACACCGGTCCTGGATGAAAAACCGCGGCCTGCCGGCGGATCAGTTCGATGGCCGTCCGGTGATCGGTATCTGTAACACCTGGTCGGAATTCAATCCGTGCAATGCGCATTTCCGCGATATCGCGGAACGCGTGAAGCGCGGAGTCTATGAAGCCGGCGGCGTGCCGATGGAGTTCCCTGTCTTCTCGACCTCGGAAAGCCAACTGCGCCCGACCGCGATGCTGTACCGCAATCTCGCGGCGATGGATGTCGAGGAGTCGATCCGCGGCCTGCCGATGGACGGCGTGGTGCTGCTGGTCGGCTGCGACAAGACCACCCCGGCGTTGATGATGGGCGCGGCTTCTTGCGACCTGCCGACACTCGTGGTGTCCGGCGGTCCGATGCTGAACGGGCATTACAAGGGCGAGCTCATGGGCTCCGGCACCAACACCTGGAAGTTCTCGGAGATGGTCAAGGCCGGCGAGATGACCTTGGAGGAGTTCATGTCGGCCGAGCAGGACAATTCCCGCTCCGCCGGCCATTGCATGACCATGGGCACGGCCTCGACCATGGCCAGCTTCGCCGAATCCATCGGCATCGCCCTGCATTCCAACGCCGCGATCCCGGCGGTGGATTCACGCCGCTATGTCCTGGCCCAGATGGCGGGCCGGCGCATCGTCGACATGGTCAAGGAGGACATCACCATGTCCTCGCTGCTCAAGCGCGAGAATTTCGAGAACGCGATCATGGTCAACGGCGCCATCGGCGGCTCGACCAATGCGGTGGTCCATATGCTGGCCATCGCCGGGCGCATGGGCATCGATATCACGCTGGATGACTGGGACCGCCTGGGTCAGGACGTGCCCTGTCTGGTCAACCTGATGCCCTCGGGCAAATACCTGATGGAAGACTTTTTCTATGCCGGCGGACTACCGGCGGTGGTCCGGGAGCTTGGCGACTACATCCACAAGGACGCGATGACGGCCAACGGCAATACTCTGTGGGACAACTGCAAGGACGCGGAGTGTTACAATCGCGACGTTATCTTCCCGGTCGACAAACCGTTCAAGCCCGATGGCGGCATCGCGGTGCTGCGCGGCAATCTGGCGCCGGGCGGGGCGATCATCAAACCATCGGCGGCCTCGCCGGACCTGTTGGTGCATCGCGGACGGGCGGTCGTGTTCGAGAGCATCGAGGACTATCACGCGCGTATCGACGACCCGGATCTCGACATCGACGAGACCTGCGTGATGGTGCTGAAATATTGCGGGCCGAAGGGATATCCCGGCATGGCCGAGGTCGGCAATATGGGCTTGCCGTCCAAGGTTCTCAAGAAGGGCATCACCGACATGGTCCGCATCTCGGACGGTCGGATGAGTGGCACCGCCTATGGCACCGTGGTCTTGCACACCACGCCGGAAGCCGCCGCCGGTGGCCCTCTCGCCTTCGTGCAGAACGGCGACATGATCGAGCTCGACATGCCGAACCGAAAACTGCATCTCGATGTCAGCGACGATGAGCTGGCCCGGCGAAAAGAGGGATGGAACGGTTTCGAATCGCCCTATGATCGCGGCTATACCAAGATCTATGTCGACCATGTGAACCAGGCCGACAAGGGCGCGGATCTCGACTTCCTGGTGGGTAAGAGCGGTACGCCGATTCTCAGGGAATCGCATTGAGTTTTCGCTACTCGTCTTGCGCGTCATCCCGCTGAAGAGCGGGACCCATTCCGCTGACTGTTCCAGTGAGGGCGCTGGCTGGCTTCGCACGAGATTGAATCCGCGCGGGGGCTCTGGGAAGCCGGAGGAATGGGTCTCGCCCCGCGGCGGGATGACAAATAGTGATCGTCAACCTGTTTTATAAGGCACAACAAGATCCGGCGCTGAAACAAGGCCTGGCGATCAGACCCTAGCGCGACCCTGCTTTATCCAGCATCACCGTGCGATCTTCGTTTTGTGCAACGCAGCAATTGAACCGAATCGAAAAATCAACTATAGCCGCTCCACGCTGAATCGTCGGAGCACGCAATGGAAACCGACCAACTTGAGGTCGTCAGAACCATCTCGCATTTGCGAGAGGCCGTCGCCCGGTATCGCGCCGCGGGAGAGACCATGGCTCTCGTGCCGACGATGGGATTTCTTCACGAAGGCCATCTGTCGCTGATGCGCCAGGGCCGGTCGGATCATGATCGGGTCTGCGCGACGCTTTTCGTGAATCCAAGGCAATTCGCGCCGGGCGAGGATCTTGAGACTTACCCCCGCGACGAGGCCGCCGACATCGCGAAGCTCCAAGCCGAGGGCGTTGATCTTCTCTTCGCGCCCAGCGTGGGCGAGATGTATCCGACGGACGCCGCGACCACGGTCCTCGTAACCGGGATCACGGATTGTCTATGTGGCGCGTCGAGGCCCGGCTTCTTCGAGGGCGTGGCGACCGTGGTCACCAAGCTTCTGCTGCAGGCGCTTCCGGACACCGCGATCTTCGGCGAGAAGGATTATCAGCAACTCATGGTCATCAAGCGTTTCGCGCGGGATTTGGATATTCCCGTAACGATCCGCGGCGGCCTAACGGTGAGGGAGGAAGATGGCCTCGCCCTGTCCTCTCGCAACGCCTATCTCGACCAAGAAGCCCGCGCCCGCGCGCCGGAACTTTTTCGCGCGATCTCGCACGCGGCGAGCGAGATCGCCTCGGGCGCGAACGTCGATCAAGCCGTCATGGAGGCTCGTGAGCGCCTACGATCCGCTGGGTTCAACGAGATCGACTATCTCGATCATCGGGACGCCGAGACCCTGGCCATGGCGACCGATATCAGTCGCGCGACGCGTCTTTTCGTGGCCGCCTGGCTCGGGCAGACCCGGCTGATCGACAATGTGCCGGTGGTGTAACAAGTCGAGCCTTAGTTGGAGGACGATATCACCACATCCTCCAACGCCTTGGCGTGGCCGGTAATTTGCTCGTAGCCATCCTCGGTCACGATGAAGCTGTCACCGACCTGAGCACGGAAGGCCCCGGCGGCGGTGACCGAGCCGTCGACCGCCAGGACCATGCCGGGCTTGAGTTCGGTCTTGTCGCCGAACACCAGTTGCGGCGCCTCCAGGAAACTGAACCCGGTCGCCCGACCACAACGGAACGGGTAATCGTAGCCGGCGCCCTGGATTACCTCGGCATAGGCGGCGTGGACATCCTCGGCCAATGCGCCGGGCCGTAGCACCTCCAAGGCCGCCGCCTGACTGTCGACCGCGACTTGATAGACCTCGGCCTGGTTCGCCTCGGCGATCTCCTCGATCCAGAAGGTCCGGTCGAAGCCGAGCTTGAAGCGGTGGAAATTCGTCATCCCGCAAAAGCACATGAATACCGGCTCGCCGCGCCGCATGATCCGGGTCGAGGCGCGGTGGTGCGGCATCGTGATGTCCCGACCCGAGGCCATGATCTGCAGGAAATGCATCTGCGGCGACATCCGGTGGTCCGGGTAATGCTCGGCCAGCAGCGCCGCCGCCGCCCGGGTTCCCGCCGCCGTGGTCGCCAACGCCACCTCGAACTCCGGCACCCCATCGCCAATCGTCGCCCGCTCCGCGTCCATCATCGCCATCGCGACCTCGCCGGCATGCCGCGCCAACCGTAATTCCTCCGGCGATTTGATCATCCGCATGTCCGAGACGATGGCCGCCAGGTTGTACAACCGGCCCGCCTCGACATGGCTATCGACGAAGGCGCGCACGACGGGTGGCATATATTCAGGCTGCAGTCCGACCCGGCCCGCGCCGCTCAGCACGCCGGGCAATTGCTCGCGCCATTCATCGCCGAGGCCGTCGTTCCAGGGCTCGATCCGATCCACGACCGCCGCCGCCTCGGCCATCTCCAACTCCATGGAGGGCGTGATCAGCAGGCTCTCGCCATCCCGGGGCACCACCAGGATGGTCGGGCGCCCGAACTCCATGTGCAGATAGTCGTAATAGCCGGTATAGTAATAGACGCTATCGTCATCGGTGATCAGCGCCACGTCCACGTCCGCCGCGTCAAGCCGCCGGCGTAGCTCGGTCATGCGAGGTTGGAACATCGGGCGTTACTTGGAAAGATCGGGTTGCAGCTCAAACTTCTCGATGCCCGAAAGATCCTCGACCCAGGACAAGGCGGACCGGGTCCAGGCCTGTTTGTTCGGTTTCAACTGGTCACGCTGGTTGGCGGTACCGACCCTGAGTCCGATGAAACCGGGATCTCCATCGGCGTTGTGCGCGTGGACCCGGGTTCCGCATTCCGGACAGAAGTTCAGTGCCCGCCGGTTTCCGCTCTCGGCGACCTTCACATGGGTCTTGAGCGTTCCGGTCAGCAAAGTGAACGCGTCGTTGTCGACCGGCACGATAACCCCATAGGCGGTCCCGGAATTGATCTGACAATCGGCGCAATGACAGATCGCCACCCGCGCCGGATCAATCTCGGCCTCGTAGGTAACTTGGCCGCAAAAGCAACCGCCGTCGATTTTCATCTACCCTACCCCCGGTTCATCCGGTTTTCGATCAGGTCATCGACCACCGCCGGATCGGCCAGGGTCGAGGTGTCGCCCAGGCTGCCATAGTCGTTCTCGGCGATCTTGCGCAGGATTCGCCGCATGATCTTGCCGGAGCGGGTCTTCGGCAGGCCGGGGGCCCATTGGATGAGATCCGGACTGGCGATCGGGCCGATTTCCTTGCGGACCCAGCCTACCAGTTCCTTGCGCAGATCCTCGGTCGGCTCCTCGCCCATGTTGAGGGTGACATAGGCGTAGATGCCTTGGCCCTTGATGTCGTGGGGATAGCCGACCACCGCCGACTCCGCGACCTTGGCATGGGCGACCAGCGCGGATTCGACCTCCGCCGTTCCCATCCGGTGGCCGGAAACGTTGATCACGTCGTCGACCCGGCCGGTAATCCAGTAATAACCATCCTCGTCGCGCCGGCATCCGTCACCGGTGAAATAACGGCCCGGGAAGGTGGCGAAATAGGTGTCGATAAAGCGCTGATGATCGCCATAGACCGTGCGCATCTGGCCCGGCCAGCTATCGGTGATGCAGAGATTGCCGCTGGTGGCGCCGGTCAATTCCTGACCCTCGCCGTCGACGAGCAGGGGCTGAATGCCGAAGAACGGGCGGGTGGCCGAGCCCGGCTTGAGATCCGTCGCGCCCGGCAGCGGGGTGATCAGAATGCCGCCGGTCTCCGTCTGCCACCAGGTATCGACAATCGGACAGCGGCCATCGCCGACCACGTTGTAATACCAGAGCCAGGCCTCGGGATTGATCGGCTCTCCGACCGAGCCGAGTAGGCGCAACGACTTACGGCTGGTTGAATTCACCGGCCCGTCGCCCTCGCGCATCAGGGCGCGGATCGCGGTCGGCGCGGTGTAGAAGATCGAGACGTCGTGCTTGTCGCAAACCTGCCAGAAACGGCTCGAATTCGGATAGTTCGGGACCCCCTCGAACATCAGGGTGACGGCGCCGTTGGCCAGCGGGCCATAGACGATATAGCTGTGCCCGGTCACCCAACCGACATCGGCGGTGCACCAGTAAACCTCGCCGTCCTTGTAATCGAAAACGTATTGGTGGGTCATCGAGGCATAGACGATATAGCCGCCGGTGGTGTGCATGACACCCTTGGGCTGACCGGTGGAGCCGGAGGTATAGAGGATGAACAGTGGGTCCTCGGCGCCCATTTCCTCGGGCGGGCAGTCCTCGGAGGCATCCGCCATGACGTCGTGGTACCAGTGATCACGACCCTCGGTCCAATCGATGGCGCCGCCGGTACGCTTGACCACGACGACGGTCTTGCACATCGGGCTCGATTCCAGGGCCTTGTCGGTATTGGCCTTGAGCGGGATCGGACGGCCGCCGCGCAAGCCTTCGTCCGCGGTAATGATCAGATTGCTGTCGCAGTCATTGATACGCCCGGCCAGCGCGTCCGGGGAGAAGCCGCCAAAAACGATCGAGTGAACAGCACCGATTCGCGCACAGGCCAGCATGGCCACCGCCGCCTCGGGGATCATCGGCATGTAGATGGTGATCCGATCGCCTTTCTTGGCACCCAGCCCCTTCAAGGCATTCGAGAACATGCAGACCTCGCGGTGCAGCTCGCGATAGGTGATCTTCTTGTCATCGCCGGGATCGTCGCCTTCCCAGACGATGGCAGTCTGGTCGCCCTTGGTCGCGAGGTGCCGGTCCAGGCAATTGGCGGAAACGTTCAGGGTACCGTCATGGTACCATTTGATGTGCAGATCCTCCTTGGCGTAGGAGACGTCCTTGACCTGGGTATAGGGCTTGATCCAGTCGATGCGCTTGCCCTGCTCACCCCAGAATCCCTCGGGATCGGCGATCGATTTCTCGTACATCGCGAGATAGCCCTCGTTATCGATCATCGCCGCCTGTCTGGTGGCTTCGGGTACCGGAAACAGCTCATTATCCGACATGGTGATCATCCTCCCCTTGATCGCGCTCCTTGCCACGGATTGAGAGGGCGCGACTCGCGACATTTCATGCGCATAATATCCACGTCCGGCGGCTTGGTTGCAACCGGTTGCGATGCCCTAGATTCTTGAAGGGATTGACCATGAAAATCACCGGCTTTGAAGCAATGACCCTCGCGGTGCCCGAGGACGAGCCGTTGGCGAACATGCCGGAGGAAGCCGGGCGCACCCGGCCCGTGGTCGCGCTCAGGCTACGCACCGATGCAGGCATCGAGGGGATCGCGGTCACCTTCTATGGCGGCAAGATGACCGGTAGCCTCAGGGTCGCGGTCGAGGAGCTCGCCGCGCTCACCATCAGCGAGGACCCGCTCAGGATTGAGGCTGTGATCGCCAAGCTGGTCAACGGCACCGGCGATTCCTGCGGGCCGGGCGGGATCTTCACCCTGGCGTTGTCGGCCATCGACATCGCCCTCTGGGACATCAAGGGCAAGGCATTGGAGCAGCCACTTTGGAAGCTTTTGGGCGGCCATCGTGACCGGGTGCCGACCTATGCGTCGGGAGCATTGCGCCGCGGCCTCACCGACGACCAGGCCCAGCTGGCGGCCCAGACCTTGGTCGATAAGGGCTTCACCGAGATGAAGACCCAGATGGCCCTGCCCGGCAACCCCGCCCCCGCCGACGAGGAGCGCCGGGTGCGGGTGATCCGCGACGTCATCGGCCCGGACATCAAGCTGATGTGCGACATCAACCAGCGCTGGCGCCCGGAACAGGCGATCGATCTCGGTCACCGGGTGGAGGATGTCGGACTGTTCTGGCTGGAGGACGTCACCGCCCATGACGACTATCAAGGCCTGGCGCGGGTCACGGCGGCGCTAAAGACACCGATCGCCGGTGGCGAGTATGTTTGGGGCATCAAGCCGTTCCGCCAGATGCTGGAGGCGCGGTCGGTGGATATCGTCATGGTCGACATTCTCCGCGCGGGTGGGGTGACCCCCTGGATGAAGATCGCCGGCATGGCCGAGGCCTTCAACCTACCGATCGTCAGTCATGTGATGCCGGAAATCCTGGTCCATCTGGTCGCCGCCTGCCCGAACGGACTCACGGTCGAATACATGCCCTGGATGATCCCGCTTTATAAGGAAACCCCGGTGATTGAAGATGGGCATTTGGTGTTGCCGTCCGGGCCGGGGCTGGGGTTGGAGTTTGACGAGAAAGCGTTGGCGGGGTTTAGGGCGTAGGCTGGATCTTGATCCCACATTCGGGGATCCCGCGGGTGGCGGAATCTCATCACTGATGGCGTTTGTCCGAATTCCGGCTCATTCATGCCCATCATCGCCATTCGGCTCGACACCAGCGTCGGGGGCTTTATAATCCTGGTAAATCAATCGCCAATCCGATTTGGCCAACCTCCCTTGGAAGGTGAAGCATGAGCGGTTCGAACCGTCCGATGTCGCCGCATCTACAAGTCTATCGGCCACAGCTGACCTCGGTGCTGTCGATTACCCATCGGGCGACGGGTGTCGCGCTGGCGGTGGGGACAATTTTTCTGGTCTGGTGGCTTGTCGCCGCCGGCGCGGGCCCCGACTACTTCGTCTATGTCCAAGGGATCATGGGGTCTTGGCTTGGCCTGCTGATCCTTTTGGGATTTTCCTGGGCGGTTTTCTTTCATCTGTGCAACGGCATCCGGCATCTGTTCTGGGACGCCGGCTATGGCTTCGAGCTTGAAACCGCCTACAAGTCCGGTTGGGCGACCGTCGCGGGTTCCGTTGTGCTGACAGCCGTGGCCTGGGCCATCGGGCTCGCGGGCTAGCCGGGAAGGAATGCCGATATGAGTGACAAGAGCATGCGAACCGATCTCGGCCGAGTGCGCGGCATGGGCTCCGCCAAGGAGGGCGTCCATCACTGGTGGATGCAGCGCCTGACCGCCATCGCGCTGGTTCCCCTGATCCTCTGGTTCGTCGCCTCGGTGGCCGGCCTCGCCGGCGCCGGACACGCCGAAACGGCGGAATGGTTGGCGCAACCCCTGGTGGCCATCGCCGTGATCCTGATGGTCGTCGCGACCCTCTATCACGCCGCGCTCGGCGTCCAGGTGGTCGTCGAGGATTACATCCATCACGAGGGCTGGAAATTCTGCTGGCTCATCACGATGAAATTCATCTTCCTAGTACTCGGCGTCGGTGCCGTGTTCTCCGTGCTCAAGCTCGCCCTATAGGACACAAGACCATGAAATCATACGAGATCGTCGATCATACCTATGACATCGTCGTGGTCGGGGCCGGCGGCGCCGGCCTGCGCGCCACCCTGGGCATGACCCTGGAAGGGCTGAAGACCGCGTGCATCACCAAGGTCTTCCCAACCCGCAGCCACACCGTCGCCGCCCAGGGCGGGGTGGGGGCCGCGCTCGACAATATGGGCGAGGGCGATAACTGGCGCTTCCACATGTATGACACGGTCAAGGGCTCGGACTGGCTCGGTGACCAGGACGCCATCGAATATATGTGCCGCAACGCCATCCCGGCGGTGATCGAGCTGGAACATTACGGCGTACCGTTCTCGCGCACCGAGGAAGGCAAGATCTATCAGCGGCCCTTCGGCGGCCACACCCTGGATAACGGCAAGCGCATGGCCAAGCGGGCCTGCGCGGCGGCCGACCGCACCGGCCACGCGATCCTGCACACCCTGTATCAGCAGTGCCTCGCCAACCACGCGGAATTCTATATCGAGTATTTCGCCATCGACCTGATCATGGACGAGGACGGCGCGTGCCGGGGTGTCATGGCCCTGGACATGGCGACCGGCACCCTGCACCGCTTTCGGGCACATCAGACGGTGCTGGCCACCGGCGGATATGGGCGCGCCTATTTCTCCTGCACCTCGGCGCATACCTGCACCGGGGATGGCAACGGCATGGTGCTGCGCGCCGGCCTGCCGCTTCAGGATATGGAGTTCGTGCAGTTCCACCCGACCGGCATTTACGGCGCAGGCTGCCTCATCACCGAGGGCGCGCGCGGCGAGGGAGGCTACGTCACCAATTCAGAAGGTGAACGCTTCATGGAGCGTTACGCCCCGACCGCCAAGGATCTCGCGTCCCGCGACGTGGTCAGCCGGTCGATGACTATCGAGATCAACGAAGGCCGCGGCGTCGGACCGGATAAGGACCATATCTTCCTGCATCTGGAGCATTTGGACCCGGATGTTCTGGCGCTGCGTCTGCCGGGCATCTCCGAGACCGCGAAGATCTTCGCCGGCGTCGACGTCACCCGCGAGCCGATCCCGATCCTGCCAACCGTGCATTACAACATGGGCGGTATCCCGACCAATTATCACGGCGAGGTGCTGGCTCCGACCGCCAGTGATCCGGACCGGGTCTGCCCGGGCCTGATGGCGATCGGCGAGGCGGCTTGTGTCTCGGTGCATGGCGCCAACCGGCTCGGCACCAACTCGCTGCTCGATATCGTGGTGTTCGGCCGCGCCGCCGCCTATCGCGCTGGTCAGACCGTGCCCAAGGGCGAGGAGCACAAGCCACTGCCCGCCGATGCCGGTGACAACGCGGTCGCCCGGCTGGACCGCATCCGCAACGCCAAGGGTGATACCGGCGCCGCGGCGCTGCGTCTCGACATGCAGCGCGCCATGCAACATCACGCGGCGGTGTTCCGCACCGATGAGCTGCTGGACGAAGGCGTGAAGAAGATCATGACCATTGCCTCGGGCATGGAGGATCTGTCGGTCACCGACCGCTCGCTGATCTGGAACTCGGACCTGATCGAGGCGATGGAGCTGGATAACCTGATGGGTCAGGCGATCGTCACCCTCACCTCGGCCAATCTGCGCAAGGAAAGCCGCGGCGCCCATGCCCATGAGGATTATCCGGATCGCGACGACGAGAACTGGATGAAGCACACCTGCATGTGGCTGGACGAAAAGAACCAATACGACGTCACCTACCGCGACGTGCACATGAACACCCTGTCCAACGAGGTCGAGTCGATCCCACCGGTGGCGCGCGTCTACTAAGGCGCGCTTGGCTAAAGACGATATCGATAAAGACGGAAAGAATCGGGACCCATGGCTGAATTCACCCTGCCCGCCAACTCCAAGGTCAAAATCGGCGACACCCACAAGGCATCCGGCGACGCCAAACGGGTTCGCGCCTTCAAGATCTACCGCTATGACCCGGATAAGGGCGAGAACCCGAGGCTCGATACCTTCGAGGTTGATCTGGACGCCTGCGGCCCGATGGTTCTCGACGCGCTGATCAAGATCAAGAACGAGATCGACCCGTCGGTGACCTTCCGGCGCTCCTGCCGCGAGGGGATTTGCGGGTCCTGCTCGATGAATATCGACGGCACCAACACCCTGGCGTGCCTGAAGCCGATCGACGAGGTCAGGGGCGACGTGAAGATCTATCCCCTGCCCCATATGGAGGTGATCAAGGATCTGGTTCCGGATCTAAGCACCGCCTACGCCCAACTCGCCTCGGTGGAGCCGTGGCTCAAGACCAAGACCCCACCGCCGCCGACCACCGAGCGGCTGCAATCGATCGAGGATCGCGAGAAGCTCGACGGCATGTGGGAATGCGTCCTGTGCTTCAGTTGCTCGACCTCTTGTCCGAGCTATTGGTGGAACGGAGAGCGCTATCTCGGCCCGGCGGTTTTGCTCCAGGCCTATCGCTGGATCGCTGATAGCCGCGATGAGTATACCGGCGAGCGTCTGGACGATCTCGAGGATCCGTTCCGGCTCTATCGCTGTCACACCATCATGAACTGCACCAAGACCTGCCCCAAGGGTCTGAACCCGGCGAAAGCGATCGCCGAGATCAAGAAGATGCTGGTGATGCGGCGGTAACGAGGCCCGGGCGATGGCCGGCCTCGATCTTAGAACCACGTTTCTGCACCTCACCGAGACGCTGGACGTCGAAGGTGTCCCGGTCACCGATGATTTCTGGTCCAAGATCGGCGAACGGACCGACCTCCATGACGGTCGGCTGATGATGGTCTGTCCGGAGACCAAGACCTGGGATCGCTGGGAGCGCCATCCCAATGGCGACGAAGTGGTGATGTTGCTCACCGGATCGTTGGAACTGGTCTTCGAGCTCGCCGACGGCGAGAAAAACCTCCTGCTCGCTCCCCACGAAGCCATCGTCGTGCCCCGCGGCATCTGGCATCGCGGCATCGTGCACGAGCCAGGCAGCGCGCTGTTCATCACCCCCGGCAAGGGGACGGAGTATCGGGCGGTTTGGTGGCTCGGTTAACTTCCGGTGATCAATTGGTCTCTTCAAGCCAAGTAACCGTCATCTCGGCGGGAGCACGATACTTTCCGGTAGAGTTTTCACCGTCGTCCTCGCGCAGGTGGGGACCTCTGAACAACGGTCGATATTGTCGCCTATTTCAACGGCAAAGAGGTCCCCACCTA
>JADHLJ010000096.1 GCA_016780745.1 Alphaproteobacteria bacterium
GTCGGCTCATCGGCGACGATCAGGTCGGGTTTGTTCAGGAGCGCGATGGCGATCGCAACCCGTTGGCGCATGCCGCCGGAAAACTGATGCGGATAGGAGCGCAACCGCTCATCCGGAGAAGGAATACCGACCTGGCCCAACGCATCGCGGGCGCGTTGCCGCGCGTCGTCGTCCGAGACCTGCTCATGCGCCTGGATCGCCTCGATCATCTGGGTGTCGATGCGCAGAACCGGGTTCAAGGTCATCATCGGATCTTGGAAGATCATGGCGATATTGGCGCCGCGCAGCGCCCGCATCCGATCCGGCGACGCGGTAACCAGATTCTCGCCGTGATACAGGATCTCGCCGCCGACCACCCGGCCCGGCTCGTCCACCAGGCCGAGGACGGAAAATCCGGTCACGGTCTTTCCGGATCCGGATTCTCCCACCAGGCCCAGCACCTTGCCGCGCTCAACGGTGAAACTGACACCATCGACCGCGCGGGCGATGCCGCCCTTGGTGAAGAAATAAGTCTGCAGATCCCGAACTTCCAAGGTCGGGGCGTGGGCGTTACTCACCGAGGGCTCCTACTTCTGCAAGCGCGGGTTCAGCACGTCCCTGAGACGGTCCCCGACCAGGTTGATGCTGACGATGGTCACCAGAAGGGCAATGCCGGGATAGACGCTGATCCAGTACTTGCCGCTCATGATGTATTCAAAACCGTTGGAGATCAGTCGCCCCAGCGACGGCTCGGTCTGCGGCATGCCGAGGCCGAGGAAGGACAGCGTCGCCTCGAGCGAGATTGCGTGCGCCACCTGCATGGTTCCGACAACGATCATCGGCGCCAGGCAATTAGGCAGCAGATGGCGGAACATGATCCGGCGCTCGGACAGGCCGAGACAGACCGCCGACTCGATATATTCCCGTCGTCTCTCGACCAGGGCGGTGCCTCGAATCGTGCGGGCGTAATAGGCCCATTGCACGACGACCAGGGCAATGATCGTCTTGTCCACGCCCTTGCCGAGTGTCACCAGGAGGATCAACGCGACCAGGATCGCCGGGAAACTCAGCTGAATATCGACGATGCGCATGACCACACTGTCGACCCGGCCGCCGGCATAGGCCGAGAACAGGCCGACGGAGATGCCGATGACCATGGCGATGACACCGCTACCGATCCCGACGCCGAGGCTGATGCGCAGACCGTAGATCATGGCGCTGACCATGTCGCGCCCGGCCCCGTCGGTGCCGAGATGCGCCGTGGTGCCGGTCATCATCGCCTGACCCGGGGCGAGCCGGCTGTCCATGATGCTGACCGACGCCAGATCATAGGGGTCGGTCGGGGCCAGAAGCGGCGCGAAGATCGCGACCAGGGTGATCGCCGAGATCACGAAGAAGCCGATCACCGCCAGCTTTGATTCGCAGTAATCCGAGAGGAAGCGGCGAAACGGCGTCTGCACGCCCTCGAACTTGTCCCGGTCGTCGCCATGCGCGGCGACGGCGACATCCATATTGTCTTGCGCGACGGTCATGCTTTCACATCCTGCAGTCGAACCCGAGGATCGAGGAGCGAATAAAGTATGTCCACGAACAGGTTAATGAAGACGAAGAGGAATACGATGATCATGAGGTAGGCGACGATCACGGGCCGGTCCAGCTGGCCGATCGAGTCGATCAGCAGCTTGCCCATGCCCGGCCAGGCGAACACGGTTTCGGTCACCACCGAGAAGGCGACAAGACCGCCGAACTCCAACCCGAGAACGGTGACCACCGGAATCATGATGTTCTTCATCACGTGGATCAGAATGATCCGGGAGTCGCTCAGCCCCTTGGCGCGGGCGAATTTGATGTAGTCCTGGTGCATCACCTCGCGGGTACCGGCGCGGGCAAGGCGGATCACCAGTGAGAGCTTGAACAGAGCCAGGTTCACCGCCGGCATCAGCACATGACTGAAGCCGTCCCAACTGAACACGCTGATCGGCATGCCCAAGATCACCTGAACATCACCGCGCCCCGTTGAGGGCAGCCAGCCGAGATAGACCGCGAAAAGCAGGATCATCATGATGCCGACCCAGAATGTCGGCAGGCTGAAGCCCAGAATAGAGCCGGTCATGATGCTCTTGGAGGCAAGGGAATCAGGCTTGAGGCCCGCCCAAACCCCGAGTGGAATCCCAAAGACCACGGCGATGAGCAACGCCACCACCGCCAGTTCCATGGTCGCCGGCATGCGGTCCAGGATCAGCAGCAACGCCGGCTCATTGAAGACGAAGGACTCGCCGAGATCGCCCTGCACCGCCTTGGCGACGAAGAGCCCGTATTGAACGATGAACGGCTTGTCCAAGCCCATGGACTTGATCATCCGATCGCGTTCTTCCTGGTCCGCGTCGTCGCTCACCAGGATCTCGATCGGGTCGCCGACCATGAAAACGCCGGAAAACACGATGAACGACATCACCACGACGACGAGGCCGGCCTGCAGAAGGCGTCTGATGATGAATACCGACATCGTTGCTCCGAACCAACAAACGAAATTAACAAAGGAGGAAAGGTCCGAGAGCGACCGACCGGAGGGCCGATCGCTCTCGGGGTAGGGACCGCTTAGTTGGCCGGGACCAGATCGATACCGGTCGTGCGCTCATCGGCGCGCGGGTTGTACTTCAGACCCTTGCGGGTCGCCCAGGTGTTGACCTGGTAATGCAAGGGAATGATGCCCTGGTTCTTGCCGATGGCGAGATCCGTGGTCTCGGCGAGCAGAGCCGCCCGCTTGGTGTCATCCACCGTCGCCAGCGCCTGATCCAGCAACGAGTCGACCTTGGCGTCGGAGTGGCGCCCGCGATTGGACGCGCCCTTGCCCTTGTCCTTGTCGTGGGTGGCGAGCAGCGACTTCAGCGGTGATGACGGCTCACCGGTGCCCGAGCCCCAACCGACCAGCACGAAGCTGAATTCCGGCAGACCACCCTCGGCGCCCTTGGAGGCCCGCTTGAAGTAGACGTTCTTCGGCATGGTCTCGACCTTGGTCGGGATGCCCTGGGCCGACAACATCTGACCGATCGCCTCGGCGATCTTGGCGTCGTTGATGTAGCGGTCATTCGGGCCATGAATGGTCAGACCGAAACCGTCACCCCAACCCGCCTCGGCGAGAAGCTTCTTGGCGCCGGCGGGATCATACTTTTCCGCCGACAGATTGGGCGAACGACCGAAGAATCCCTCGGGGAGAAGCTGGCCGGCGGGGATCGCCACGCCTTCCATGACCCGCTCGACGATGGCCTCGCGGTTGATCATCATGGAAATCGCCTTGCGAACCCGCGCGTCCTTGAGCGGATTCTTGTCCATCGGCTTGCCGTCCTTGGTGGTCACGAACGGTGAGCTGTCGCGGAACTGATCCATGTGTAGATAGATCACCCGGTTCGACACGCCGCTGCTGAGCGACACCTTGGGCTCATTCTTCAGACGCTCGATATCCGAGGTCGGCACGTTGTCGATCATGTCGACGTCACCCGCCAGAAGCGCCGCGACGCGGGCCGGCTCGGCCTTGATGAACTTGAAGGTGATCTTGTCCCAGGGCTGAGCCATCGAGCCTTGATAGCCATCGAACTTCTCGAGAACGATGCGATCGCCCTTCTTCCACTCGACGAACTTGTAGGGGCCGGAGCCGATGGCGGCGGTGCCGTCATTGAAATCCTTGGCCGAGATGCCCTTGTTCTTGTCCGCGGCCCCGGTGCCCTTGGCCTCGCTCGACATGATCATCACGGTCGTCGTGTCGTTCGGCATCAGGGGATACGGGCTGTCAGTCATGATATGCAGAGTGTAATCATCGATCTTCTTCAGCGTCTTGCCCTTGGTGTAGGTACGGAAGCTGGAGTTGCCGCCCTCATAGCCGTCGGCGCGCTCGTAGGAATAGATCACGTCATCGACGGTCAGATCAGAGCCGTCATGAAACTTGATGCCCTTCTTGATCTTGAATTCCCAGGTCGTGTCGTTGATCGCCTTCCACGACTCGGCGGCCCGACCGAAGATCTTGTCCATCCCCGGCGTCCAATCCGTGAGCCGGTCAAAGACCTGACCAAGCATCCCGTTATTCGGTCCGAGATTGTGGAAATAGGGGTCGATGGACGACGGCTCGGAGCGCATGCCGATAACCACATCGGCGGCCTGAACCGGTGCCGACAGGGTTACGACCGCCAAGGCCGCTAGTCCCAATTGACGCCAAGGTTTCATATCTTAAGTCTCCCAACGGATGTTTCGGGTTGCCGATTGGAGGCTCGACGCCGCCGCCTGGAACCGCCTTATTCTTTTCGGTGTCAAAGCATGACCCAAGCCGGCAAGCGTAGCAATCCCCGAGGCTCCCAAAAGCGTCGCCCGGAGCCTTCAAAACAACCGAGTTCGCCGGACATCGTCCGCGACCGCGCGTCGCGGCTCCGGGTTGCCGAAACCCTGGTTTGGACACGCGATATTCTCTAGTCTGTCTACTCGGAGTTTCTCGCTCCCTCGAACCGCCTCGGTTCCGACAGCTCCTGGATCCAAATGCCCGCCAGCCACAAGCCGACCGACCTTAGCCCCTATCCCATCGAGATCGATCCGCCCGACATCTCGGCCTACCGGCAAGGCAATACCGGTGTGGAGTATTTCACCTTCTTCGATGCCGCCGAGCCTGGTCCGCATGTCATGATCACGGCGGTCACCCATGGCAACGAGCTTTGCGGCGCGGTGGTTTTGGACGCGCTGTTCAGGAGCGGTTTCAGGCCGCTCAGGGGCCGTCTGACGCTGGGTTTCTGCAACGCCGAGGCCTATCACAATTTCAGCCGCGATTACCCGATGCTCTCGCGTTTCGTCGACGAGGACATGAACCGGCTTTGGGAGATCGCAACCTTGGAGACGCCGCGCAACACGGTGGAGGCACGCCGTACCCGCGAGATCCGCCCGCTGCTCGACAGCGTCGACTACCTGCTCGACATTCACTCGATGCAGCATCCGACCCAGCCGCTGATGCTCGCCGGCCCATTGGACAAGGGCCGGGCGCTGGCCGAGCGGGTCGGGGTGCCCGCCGCCATCGTCATGGACCAAGGACACGCCGCCGGACGGCGGATGCGCGATTACGGTCCGTTTCGCGATCCCGCCCAAACCCCGGCCGCCCTGCTGGTCGAATGTGGTCAGCACTGGGCGAGTGCCAGCATCGATGTCGCGCGCCAGACCATGGTGCGTTTCCTGGTCGCGACTGGTGCCGCCGCGCCATCGATGATCGAGGAATGGCTGGGCGATGAGGCAGCACCCGCCCAACGGGTCATCGAAGTGACCGACGCTATCACCGTCGAGAATGCCAGCTTTGCTTTTGTCGCGCCGTATATCGGCATGGAGGTCATCCCCAAGGCCGGCACCCTGCTGGCGATGGATGGCGACACACCGATCCATACCCCCCATGACAACTGCGTGCTGATCATGCCCTCGCGCCGCCTGAGCAGGGGGCAGACCGCGGTCCGCCTGGGCCGCTTCATTGACTAAGCCCGAGGCCGCCGAACGCCCCGCCGACAAGCAACCCAACGAGGAACGACAAGGCGGCGAAAAACTCACCGTCGGCCACAAGGGCGGCTCGATGGTCATGGCTATCGGTATCGGCGGGGTCGGCGGCGCGGTGTTCGCCGCCATTCAGATGCCGTTGCCCTGGATGCTCGGCGCCATGGTTTTCGTCACCGTGGCGGCGGTATCCGGAGCGCCGGTACGCCTGCCCTATATGCTACGGCAAAGCATGGTGGTGTTCATCGGCGCCATGCTAGGCAGCCAGTTTACACCGGATCTGTTGGACCGGATCGGGCAATGGGCGATCTCGATCAGCGGCCTCGCCATCTATGGCGCCATCGCGCTCGCCCTGGTGCTGTATTACCTCAAGTTCTTCGGCGGCTATGACCCGGTCACCGCCTATTTCGCCGCCGCGCCGGGTGGTCTCAACGACATGACCTTGATCGGCCGCGACATGGGCGGCGACGACCGGGTGATCGCGCTGACCCATGCCTCGCGGATTCTGCTGGTCGTGATGACCATCCCGATCATGTTCAGAATTTTCGGTGGCTATGAGAGTCCGCCGGGCATGCTGCCACGCGGCCCGGGCTTCGACTTGCCGCTCCGGGAATGGTTGCTTTTGGCGGGTTGCGCGATCATCGGCCCCTTCATCGCGCGGCGGCTCAAGCTGCCCGCCGCCTTCCTGCTCGGCCCGCTAATCCTGAGCGCCGCCTCGCATATCATCGGCTGGAGTACGTCCTCGCCCCCCGCCGGTCTTGTCGCGGCGGCCCAGGTGGTGCTCGGCACCGCCGTCGGCTGTCGTTTCGCCGGCACCCATTACGGCGAGGTGTTGCGTATCATCAAGGTCTCGCTCGGCTCGGCCACGATCTGGATGGCCAGCGCGGTCGGCTTTGGCCTCTTGGTCAGCGAGTTGACTGGCCTGCCCTGGTACGTGGTTACCCTGGCCTATGCACCGGGCGGGCTGGCGGAGATGAGCCTGGTTGCCTTCGGGATCGGCCAGGACGTCGCTTTCGTCGCCACCCACCATCTCTGCCGGATCGGCATGGTGGTCCTGTTGGCCCCGCTGGCCTTCAAGCTGATCGCGCGCTTCTTCACGAGCCGGTGAAACCGCTTGGTGGCGTCTGGGCGGGCTTGCGTGCCAGGGCCGGCTCACGGCACAATCTCTAGATGTCGAGATCCATGGAAAACCAAGGGCTTAGAGGTCGCCTGTCGCGGCATGCATCGCGGCTGGCGACATCGATCCCGGTGGTTCTCTGGATCATGGCCGGCGCCCTTCCGGTGACCGCCAACGAGCCCGATATCCCACCCAGCGGACGCTCGCTGTTCGACATCGTGGTAACAGAGATACCGCCCGAGGGAGGTGACGCGCGCGCGCGCCTTTCCGTCCCCTTCCCGTTCGAGCGATTGCGCGCCTTGATCAAACAGGCCGGTGGGCTCTCGGACCGGGACATCGCCGAAACCCTGATCCCGCTGGGCCGATCGCTTCAGCGCCAGGCGGCGGCACCGGACTATTTCGCTTCTCCCAGACGCGTGTTCGGCGTGATCGCCGCGCCCCGACACGCCGATCCGTCAACGACGTTAGTCCTTAAGGACCGTCTCTTTATCGGCTACCAACCCCGGACCAACTCCCTTGAAGTCATCAGCTTCAACGAGGCCGCCGGTCGCTTCGAGTTTCAGATCGTCGAGGATTACGCGCCCGGCAAGCCCCCTCGGGTATTGCAGGCACGCCGCGCGCTCTGTCTTGGGTGTCATGGCAATGGCGGCCCTATCTTCGCCGAGTCGCCTTGGAGCGAGACTCCGGCAAACCCCGCGATCGCCGCGCGACTCACCGGGGCTTTCGGCGCTGGGCAACCGGATGCCGAGGCGCCAAGCGCCAGGATTTTACAGCAAAATCGCCGCGCCGCCGCCGCGCTCCATCACGCCACCGGCGCGGCGAACCGGTTGACCCACGCGGCGCGATATTGGCGAGCCGTCTGCGCTGATCCGGCGAGTCGCAATCGCTGCCGAACCAAGCTTCTGGCGGGCGTTCTTGCGGTCAAAGGAGCCGAAATCAACGCGAACGACCATTCCCGCCAAGAGCTTGAGACAATTTTGTCCACCGCCCAAGCGCGCGCCTGGCCCGGCGGCTTCGCGCTCGCCAGCCCCTTTGTCGGGGATATCGACCCCCTTGCCCCACATGACGCCAAGGCGCGTGATCTGGCGGACCCGCTAAACGAGCGCCCGCCCGCCGCCGTTCTCGATGTCGCCCAGGACAAGGGCGTCGACCGGATCCTCGACCTCCTCGGCGAGGCCTTCACCGAGCGCCGTATCGCATGGTTGAAAGACACGATACGCGACCCGGGCCGCCAAGAGGCGACGCTTTCGCGAGGCCTCGGCCACCCGCCGCCCGGATGGTGTTGCGCGCCCCATGATAAGCTGCCGCCGCCGGCGGCCGCCTCCCCGCCACCACCGCTTCGGGTGCCAGGCCTCTCCGAAGATCCGGGGCCGGCGCATCCGTCGCTTCAAGCCTTTCACCGGGCCTGTGGCGCGTGCCATTCCGGCACGGGCACGGCCCCGCCCAATTTCCTGTTTGGCCCTTCGGCTCGCCAGATCCAGGCCATCACCCATTGCGCGCCGCGAATTCTTAAACGGTTGAACCAGTGGGGCGCGCGCGGCGGCGCTCTTCCCACGACAATGCCGCCCATGCCGCCGCCCCAGCACCTCGCCGGGATCGGCCAGTCACCGGATGACTGGCTGGCCAGCGCCGATTACCGCCGGATCGCGCGTTTCGCCGCCGCGCTTGGTGAGGGCTCGGACACGAGGGCGAAGGGATCCAAGATGAAAATACCGGTATGCGCGCCGACCGCCGAGTGACAAGCGCTTCATGCGTTGATTGCCGACCGCGCCGGGGCAAAAATAAAATCACGGGGCCTGTCGAATTCGCCGCCGCTTAATCGTCAAGAGGGTATCAACACTCAAACCGGAGGCCACCATGGCTCAATTTCTCTTACTGCTGCGCGATACCCCCGAATCCAGCGACTCCTTCACCCCCGACACGGCCCAGGCAATCATTGAGGACTACAAGGCCTGGAGCCGGAAAATGGGCGGCGCCGGTAAGCTGCTCGGTGGGGAAAAGCTAGCCGATGACGCGGGCCGGATCGCTCGGCCGTCCGGCGGCGGCGTGGTGGTGACCGACGGCCCCTTCGCCGAGGCCAAGGAGGTGATCGGCGGCTACTGGGTCATGCAGGCCGCCGACTATGCCGAGGCCGAAACCCTGATCGCGGATTGCCCGCATCTCAAATACGGCGGCATCATCGAGCTACGCCGGATCGAGGAAATTTAATCTCGTGACCGAGTGCCGGAACCCGCCGTCGACAGCGACCGCGGCGCGCGGCGTTCCGGTCCTGGTCGAGAACCTGTTTCGCCATGCCCATGGCCGCCTGGTCTCCCGCCTCACCCGACATATGGGCTCGGCGCCTCGGAGATCGCCCGGGTGTTCCTGACGTCCGAGACGACCATCGCGCAACGCATCACGCGGGCTAAGAGAACCCTACGGGATCCGGAAATACGTTTCGAGATCCCCGATCCCGACCATCTTTCAACCCGGCTCGATAGCGTCGCGCGGGTGCTCTATCTGCTTTTCACCGAAGCCCATGCGGCGAGCGACGGCAAGACGCTTACCCGGGTTGATCTGGCGGCGGAAGCCATGCGGTTCGTCGCCTTGGTCTTGGGCAATCCCCGAACGGTGAGCCCGGAGATCCACGCCCTTGCCGCCCTCATGCACCTCCATGCCGCGCGGTTTACGACCCGCGTCGGCGAGGACGGCCTTTTGGCGGTTCTGGAGAGCATCGCTCCCTCGCCGGTGATTACCCTCAACCGCCCGGTCGTGGTGGCCCGGAGAGATGGACCGGCGGCGGGGCTCGCTGTGCCTTGAAGCCGAAAAACTCGCCGAGGCGTGTGGGCATTTCGAGGATGCTTTGGGTTTTCCGTTCAGCCCGCCGGAGCGACGCTTGTTGGAAACGCGACTGGGGGAAGCACGATCCGCCTTGGACCGCGATGATGATTAGCGAAAACGATGGATCGTTTGAACAGCGCCCGTCTGGGGTATTGGCTCGCGGGGGCGTTCCTCGCGTTGCCGGGCGAGCGTGACGTGTCGCGAATCCGTGGCCAAGCCTCGGCAAATCATCACGGTCAAGGACGCGAAAACACGCTCAATCCAGAACATCGGCGCCTCCAGGGTTCCTTCCCAGTGTCGCGCGGATCGTCTCGGCTTGCAAACGCCTTCGTGTTGTTCGCCACGTCGAGCCGCTACCTTCCAAGGAACGCGTCGGCCTCGCGCCAGAACACCGCCCTGACGGCATCCGTCTCGTTCAGGATTTCATGCTTGGCGTCGGGAATATCGACGAGCCGCGCATTGGGTAACGCGGCGCGGAGACCTTCCTGGGCCGCGTTGGATACAATCCGCTCCTGGCCGGCCCGAAAGATCAGTACCGGTTGCGCGATGCTACCGCTTTTCCCCAGAGCCGCCAGCCGGTCGATCGACTTGAACGCCGCGTTGATCCAACCGAAGGTCGGATTGCCGAGGGCCAACTTCGGCTCCCGCTCTATGTAGGCATGGGTGCGCCAGAAACGCGCCGGGTCATTGGTCAGCAGGTTGCCCTCGAAGATCGTCGAGCTCTTGCCGTATCCCCCCGCCCCCGGCGGATAGGCACCGGACAGCCCCAACGCCACCGCCAGGCGCGCCAGGAACGGACTCAATGCTCTAGGAAAGGCACCGGTTTCAATATCGACCATCGGCGCGATGAGGATCAGCCGCTCGATCTCTCGGTCAACCTCCGCCGCGGCGCGCAGCGCGAGATGGCCGCCCATGGAATGGCCGATCACGTTGTAGGGAAGTCCTTTTCTGCTCCGCCCGAACTCGGTGACCTCCAAAACCTCTCGGAGATCGGACAGGAACAGCTCCATCGAGGCCACATGCCCACGATGTCGGTCCGCCAGCGCCCGGTCGGACAGGCCCTGACCTCGCCAGTCCATGCAGAGAACCTCATGCCCCCGCTCCAGAAGCTCCGAGATCGTTTCCAGATGCTTCTCGATGAACTCGGTGAAACCCGGAAGCAACAAGGTACGCGCGACCGGCGCGGCGGGGACAAACCGGGCATGACGGACCCGCGTGCCATCGCCCATGGTCGCGAAGGACGCGTGACCGCCAAGGCTTTCAATCGTGGGGAGATCGTTTGAGCTCACGAGTCCAATACCACGCCGGCATCCGCCGTCCAGCTCAGCATGACCGCGTCCTCCCAGGTGAAGGGCCGGTTGGTGGCGCGATCGAAATTCGGCTCGGCGATCTTCACCAAACCCTCGGCCCCTTCCGCGATCCTGACATGATAGATCGAAAGATCGCCGAGATAGGTGATCTCCTCGACCACGCCGGGGACGGTGTTGACGGCTTCCTCTTGGGTCTCGGTGAGCGGACCGGCCCCGGCCTTGACGATGTCGATCTTCTCGGGACGCACCGCGACCCAGGCCTTGGCGCCGGTCGCGACCTGTTTGTCCTGCTCGACCACGAGCGGCCGCGGCAGGGCCGGCGCGTCGATCGTGATCACGCCATCCCGCGCCTCGCTCACCCTGCCCTCGAAGATATTCACCGAGCCGATGAAATCGGCAACAAAGCGGGAGGCGGGAAACTCATAAAGTTCCGCCGGCGGCGCCACTTGGCGGACCACGCCTTGATCCATCACCGCGATCCGGTCGGCCATGGCCAATGCTTCCTCCTGATCATGGGTGACAATAATGAAGGTGATCCCCACGGTTTCCTGGAGATTTACGAGTTCCAGACGCATCGCCTCGCGCAGTTTGGCGTCCAGTGCCGATAGCGGCTCGTCGAGTAACAGGACCTTGGGACGCTTGACCAGCGCGCGGGCCAGGGCAACCCGTTGCCGCTGCCCGCCGGAGAGCTGGTCCGGCATGCGGGCGCCAAGGTCGTCGAGCTTGACCAGTTCCAGGGCCTCCGTCGCCCGGGCGCGCACCTCGGCCGCGGGCACGCCGGTCACCTTGAGGCCATAGCCGACATTGTCCAGCACCGACATATGCGGAAAGACCGCGTAGGACTGGAACACCATGTTCACCGGCCGCCGGTTCGCCGGCACCCGGCTCATATCCTCGCCGTCGATCAGGATCGCCCCGGCGCTCGGGCTCTCAAGCCCCGCGAGCATGCGGAGCAACGTGCTCTTGCCGCAGCCCGATGGTCCAAGCAGGGCGAAGAACTCTCCGGCCATGATGTCCAGCGAGACATCGTCGACCGCCGCGACCGCGCCGAAATGCTTGGAAAGGCCGTTGATCCGAATGATTGGCTTGGGGTCGTTCTCGCTCATCCGGACTTATCCGCGCCTTGTCGGTTCTGTATCCACAAGGCCAGCACCGTGACAGCGACGGTGATCACGATCAACACCGTGGACGCGGCGTTTACCTCGGGCGTTACCGAGAAGCGGACCATGGAATAGACCTTGACCGGAAAGGTGACCGTGTCCGGGCCCGAGGTAAAGAAGGTGATCACGAAGTCATCCAGCGACAGGGTGAAGGCCAACAGCGCGCCGGCGACCAGTCCCGGGCGCATATGCGGGATGATGATGTCACGGACCACCGCCCATTCTCCGGCCCCGAGATCCCGGGCCGCCGCCTCCAGTTCCGGGTTGAAATTCGCCATGCGGGCGCGAACCACCACGGCGACAAAGGCGAAGCTGAACGACACATGGGCGATGGTGATCTGTCCGAGATTGAACGGCCAAGGCAGGCCAGTGGGCCAGCCGATCCGGCTAAAGAAGACCAGCATCGCCACGCCCAAGCAGATCTCCGGGATGACGATCGGCAGGGTAATGGCGCCCTCGTAGACCGGTTTCAGGGGAAACTTGAACCGCCACAGCAGATACGCCGTGAGCGCGCCCAGGATCGTGCTGATCACGGTGCTCAGAACCGCGATGGTCATCGAATTCATGAACGCCTCGATCAGCCCCTCATTGGCCAGCGCCTTCTCGTAGTATTTCGTGGTGAAGCCGCGCCAGACGATGTTGCGCTTGCTGTCGTTGAACGAGAAGGCGACGAGGGTCGCGATCGGCGCGTAGAGAAAGACGAAGGTCCCCAGAAGCACCAACCGCATCCAGGTCTGGCGGGTGTAATCCAGCGGCCCTGGCGGGGGGCGCCGCGGCCTGAAGATGCTCATGGCGACACCCTCACGGCGACACCAGCCCGTCGCGGCGGCGGGCCAGCACCGAACGGATGGCGAGCGCCCCGAAGGTCACATACATCAACAGGAAGGATAGCGCCGCGCCGAACGGCCAGTCATTGGCCTTCTTGAATTGTCGCTCAATGACGTTGGAGATCATCTGGCTATCGGTCCCGCCCAGCAAATCCGGCGTGAGGTAGGAGCCAAGCGACGG
>JADHLJ010000097.1 GCA_016780745.1 Alphaproteobacteria bacterium
GTCGCCACCTGGACGCCGTCATCATTGCTGATCGTCGTGCACAGAGTCGTGCTCGAAACCCGGTCCCAGCGCGCCGGCACCAGACAATCCTTGTCGGTGATACCGGTGCGCTTGAAAACAATGCCATGATCCGGACCGGCCGGCTTGATCGTCATGGCGCAATCCAGACCGCTGTGCAGCGCGACACCCCTGCACGGGATTGCGTTCTTCAACGCCCGTTGACGAACCGTTCCCGAGCCAGGTTCAAAATTCATGAAATTCATGCGTCACTCGCCCCACTGTCCTCGCCCCCGCATGCCGCCCGTTTAGTCTTGTGTTATTGTCGCTCGGGCATTGGAAGGCCCCGCTGGTGTATCAATACCGGCGGGGCCTCTCAAATCACCTTTTGTTACCGAGTATTACATAATAACCTTCTGTAATATCACGGTAATTTCCACCCCCTCAGTTCGCTTGACGGCGCAAGAAAGCGGGAATATCGAGCAGATCGTCATCGGCGCTGCTGGCCGTGACGCGATCAGCGCGATCCAGCGAGCCAAGCTTCGGTTGTTCCGCCGCCGGTTTGGCTTCCACCGGCACCTGGGGCGCGGGCGGGGCCGAAGCCGTCGGGGCCGGCGCCTGATCGGCGCTTCTGACTTCCGTCTCCTCGCGGGTCTTACGGCCCATTCCCGTTACCCGCTGAAACAACGACGGAGCCTTCGCGGCATTGCCGCCGGCATTCGCCATCTCGGCCGCGCCGAACGGATCAACCCCGCTCGAGCCTTCGCTCGTCGCTTTGCTAGGCGGGATCGCCGGCGGAGGCGCGACGAAGGGATCCTCACTCGGACGCGAGATAACCGGCTTCACCGGGGCCGGCGCGGCGGTTCGCGCCGCGATGGTCTCGGCGACCGAGGCACGCACCGCCGACGCCTGAACACCCTCGCTGGCGGCCGGTTGGGCCTCCATCGCGGCGGCTTCACCAGATTGCTGATCCGCCGTTACGGTCTCGCCGGAAGTGCCGTAGGTTTCCGCCGGCTGAGACGATTGGCTCGCCATCCGTCGGGCGACGTCCAGAGTGGCCGCGAGCTTGTCCTCGGTGAGATTCAAGGACGTGGACACCGCGTCGACATTGATCGGCGCGTCGTCGGTGCCGGTCATCAACAGCGGCTCGGCCTCGGGCTCGCTAGGGTCACTCATGGTGATCGCGGTCGCCGCCGGAGCCTCAACCGGAGCGGCTTCCTGCTTCGGACGGCTGGACACCAACGTCATCTGAGGACGCGGCTTGGCCGCCAGGCCTTCCGCCGCGATCCCGGTCGCCACCACCGAGACCCGCATCATGCCGTCGAGCTTCTCGTCGAAGGTCGAGCCGAAGATGATGTTGGCGTCGGAATCGACTTCTTCACGGATCCGGTTCGCGGCCTCATCAACCTCGAATAGGGTCATGTCCATGCCACCGGTGATGTTGATCAGCACGCCGCGGGCGCCCTTCATCGACATATCGTCGAGCAGCGGGTTGCTGATGGCGCTTTCGGCGGCCTCGATCGCGCGCTTCTCGCCATCGGCCTCCCCGGTGCCCATCATCGCCTTGCCCATCTCGCTCATCACGGTGCGAATGTCCGCGAAATCGAGATTGATCAGGCCGGGCATCACCATGAGGTCGGTCACCCCACGCACGCCCTGGTGCAGAACATTATCCGCCATGTTGAAGGCGTCGGCGAAGGTCGTCTTCTCGTTGGCGATACGGAACAGGTTCTGGTTCGGAATAATGATCAGAGTGTCGACATATTGCGACAGTTCCTCAATCCCCTGCTCAGCCGTACGCATGCGATGCGCGCCCTCGAAATGGAACGGCTTGGTAATCACGCCGACCGTCAGGATACCCCGCTCGCGCGCCGCCTGGGCGATCACGGGCGCGGCGCCCGTGCCGGTGCCGCCCCCCATGCCAGCGGTGATGAACACCATGTTGCTGTCGCCAAGCTCGGCGATCAGCTCCTCCATCGCCTCTTCGGCCGCGGCCTTGCCGACGTCGGGGCGGGAGCCGGCGCCAAGACCTTGGGTCACGGTCGGGCCCAGTTGCAGACGTCGGTCGGCCAGCGACTGGGTCAGGGACTGGCTGTCGGTGTTGGTGACGATGAACTCAACACCTTCCAGGTTCGAGCGGATCATGTTGTTGACGGCGTTGCCGCCAGCGCCGCCGACCCCAATCACGGTGATCCGCGGCTTCAGTTCGTTTTCGTCATGCGGAACGGAAAAGTTGATGGTCATTATACCCTCCGGGTCTTGGGGTTGCGGGCTTGAACGGTAGCGCGGGCGCGCTTGGTGGAATCGCTGTCAACTTTCGAGGATCGGACGACGGTCGACAGGATCACCGGCCGTCCGAGGCAGGCGCCATTCGAGGCGACTACCGCGTGTAGGGCTTGTTTGTTTGCCATTAGAAATTCTCCCTCAGCCATGAGCCGACCTTGCCGAGCATGCCGGCCGGCTCCACCTTGTCGGCGCGCCCGATCTCGGGAACGTCGAAACCTGGATCGACGGCGTAGGCCAACAGCCCCGCGCAAGTCGAAAACGCGGGCCCGGTGGCCGCGTCCGCCAATCCGTTTATCCGAATAGGCCGGCCCAGGCGGACCTGCTTATCCAGAATACGTTGGGCCAGGTCGCGAAGACCTGGCATCTGGCTCGCCCCACCCGTCAAAACGGCGCGGCGGCCGGCGATCTTGTCGAACCCGGATTGCTCCAGGCGCGCCTTGACCATCTCGAAGATCTCTTCCAGCCGCGGCTGAATGATCCGGATGAGCATGGATTTCTGCACTTGATTGGGTTGAGCGTCGGCTTCCTCTCCGACTTGCGGCACCTCGAGGGTTTCGCGGTCATCCAAGGGCGACAGCGTGGCGCAACCGTGCAGAGTCTTTAACCGTTCGGCCTCGGCGATCGGTGTCGACAGCCCCCGCGCGATATCGTTGGTCACATGTCCGCCGCCAACCGGCACCACATCGGTGAAGACGACACTGCCGTCGAAGAACACCGCCACCGTCGTGGTGCCGCCACCCATGTCGATCACCGTGACGCCGAGATCCATCTCATCCTCGACCAAGCAGGACAGGCCGGAGGCATAGGGCGAGGCGACATAGCCATCGATATCAAGGTGACAGCGCTGCACCACCATGGAGAGGTTGCGCACCGGGCCGGAGGCCGCCGTCACCAGATGGATGTGCGCGCCGAGCTTCTGACCGGCCATGCCCCTGGGATCGCGGATTCCGCGATTGCCGTCGATCGAGAAGCCCACGGGAATGGAATGAATGAGGTCGCGATCATCTTCGATTTCGACGGATCGGCCGTGGCCGAGGATGCGCCGAAGATCCCCGTCGGCGACCTCGTGGCCGTCGATCGCCACCTCGACGCCAAAAGTCCGCGACATCGGATAGCCGCCCGAGAGATTGACGAAGACCCGGGTGACGGTTTCCTTTGCCATGGTCTCGGCGGCATGGACCGCGCGTCGTATCGCGGTTTCGGCGGCATCCATGTCAATCACCGCGCCGTTGCGAACACCGCCCGCGACTTGATGACCGATGCCGAGAATGCGCACCCCCGACAACGCTCCTTGCGCGCCAGGAGACCGGGCGTCACCGACCCGCGCCACGAAGCAGCAGGTCTTGGTCGACCCGATATCGAGGGCCGCGACCAATTCACCCTTCGATTTCGCCAAGCTTCTTTTCACCACGCCGTTCCTTTCCAGACCCGAGACTCAGGTATCGCGCCCGCGATCCCGCTTGCGCGCCGCCGCCGCGGGTGCCACGCGAACCACCAATTGATCGCGAAGGCGCATGTCGATGGTGATGACGTCACGTCGCAAAACGCCATGTTCGCGTTCCATCTTCGCGAGTTGCGCCCACGCCTCGCTCGGATCTTGCTCCGGGAGCTGAACGTTGATCTGATCATCGACCCGCACGTCCCAGCGGCGCTCGCTCACCCAGGTGATGGCGCGCACCCGCCCGCCAAGATCCGGCTCGCCCGCCAACATGGTCAGCACCTCTCGCGCCCGCGTCGGCGCTTCGTCGCCGATGACGATCGGCAGGTCCGAGAACTTCGACACATCCCGGTTCGGAATGACCCCGCCATCCAGATCGATCACATGCAACTTGCCGTCCCGCTGCCACAGCGCCATGGGCTGGCGCTCAACGAGGCTGACAAAGATCGTGTCCGGCAACCGACGCTCCAACCGGGCCTCCTTGACCCAGGCAAGTCCGGCCACGCGGGCATGGGCGCCCTGGAGATCGATTTTCAGGATCGGGTCGCCGGCTTGCGTGCCGATCGCTCGCAGAAGATCGTCCCGCTTGGTCCGGTCACGTCCCACGACCATGACGTCGCGAATCTCAAGTCCGCTCTGGCGGGTCAAATCCACGACGGCGGCCTCGGTCGACATCGCGAGGCGTGTGAGCAAGCCGCTGTTCACGGTGTGCCAGCCAACGCCGCCGATACCGGCGAGCGCGCCGATGAACAAACACGACAGAATCAGGCCATGGGTCGGCAAGCGCCGGAGCCACGATGACGCGCGGTTCGGCGCGCCGCGGCTGGATTTCGACAAAGTCGGCTCCCGCCGTTTGGATTTGCCTACAGTTCGCATCGGGCTTCCTCCACCATGCGCGACACCAGTTCCGGGAAGGCCATGCCCCGGAACGCCGCCTGCTCGGGCACCAGCGATGTCGCGGTCATTCCCGGCTGTGTATTGATTTCCAGCAGATACAAGTCACCGACCCGCTTCTCAGTGTCGTCGAAGCGAAAGTCCGATCGCGTGACGCCCCGACAGCCAAGCGAGGCGTGCGCCCGCGTGGCCATCGACAAAGCCTCGGCGGTGATCTCATCCGGCAGCTCGGCGGGCAGAACATGGATCGAGCCGCCATCCTCGTATTTCGCGTTGTAATCGTAAAAACCGTGCTTCGAGATGATCTCGGTGACGCAAAAGGCCTCGCCATCGAACACCCCGACCGACAGCTCGCGACCGGGGATGTATTTTTCGACCAGGACCTGATCACCGAAGCCCCAATTGCTGGCAACCGGCGGGTGATTGTCCCCTTGGCGAACGATATGCACGCCGACGCTGGAGCCTTGATTGAGGGGCTTGACGACATAGGGGGCCTCGTAGACACCCCCCGCGAGCGTATCCTCGACCGAACAGACCACGCCTTCCGGGCAACGCAATCCAGCCTTGGCGAAGACCTGCTTGGCCATCGGCTTGTCCATCGCCACCGCCGAGGCCTGAACCCCGCTATGGGTATAGGGCAGCCCCATGATGTTGAGCAGGCCCTGGATGTTGCCATCCTCGCCGATCGGACCATGCAGCGCGTTGAAGCAGACATCCGGCGCCAGCGCGGCGAGCGTCTCGGCGATCTTGCGGTCGACATCAACCTCGGTCACCCGAAAGCCGGCGGTCCTGAGAGCCTGGGCACAGGCGGTTCCAGTCGACAGCGAAACCTCGCGCTCGGCCGACCAACCGCCCATCAGCACGGCCACGTGTTTAGTTCCGTTCATGGCGCCACCTCCTCATGGTTGGCGGGCTCCCCAATCCGTCTGATTTCCCAGCGCAAGGTCACGCCGCTGGTCTCGAGCACCCGGCGGCGCACTTCTTCCCCAAGCGCCTCCAGGCCCCGCGCGGTCGCGGCGCCAGTATTGATCAAGAAATTGCAATGCAGCTCCGACACCATGGCGCCGCCGACTCGCAATCCCCGGCATCCGGCGGCGTCGATCAGTTGCCATGCCTTTCCGCCGTCGGGATTGGCGAAGGTGCTGCCACCGGTGCGGGAGCGGATCGGCTGGCTCGCCTCGCGGGCGGCGCGGATCTCATCCATGCGAGCTTCAATGGCTACGGCATCGCCCTTGGGCGCCGTGAACAGCGCCGAGGTGAAGATCCAATCCACCGGCGCGCCGGAATGGCGATAACCCATGTCCAGCTCCGTGACCGGGGTCCGGTGCAAGGTGCCGCGTGCGTCGATCGCCTCGGCCTCGATGACGACATCCTTGAATTCACGGCCATAGGCGCCGGCATTCATCCGAAGGCCGCCGCCGATCGCGCCGGGAATACCGCTCAGGAACTCCAGGCCCGCGCGCGCCTCGCGCAGAGCGGCTTGCGCCGCGTTGACATCCAACACGGCGGCGCCGATCCGCGCGGTGTGCTCGGAAAAATCGACCCCGGCGAAGGCCTTGCCCAAGCGGATCACCACGCCGGGGATGCCGCCATCGCGGATCAGCAGGTTCGAGGTCACGCCGATGACCGTCACCGGGACATCTTCCGGCTTACCAGCCAGAAACATCGCCAGATCCTCGACATCGCTCGGACGGAAAACGACCTCGGCGGCGCCGCCGACCCGAAACCAGGTAAAGGGCGCCATCGACACGTTCTCGGAATACCGGCCACGCACGCTCGGCAGACGCTCGATCAGACGGCCTGTCTCGGCATAGGGAATTCTTTGCGCGGCCATCATCGGGTCACCTCCGACGGGTCGCTGACCAAGGGCGTCGAGGGCGTATCGGCTGCTGTACCGGGAGCCGGCTGGTTTTGGTTCAACGGCGTGGCCGGCGCCGCCTCGCCCGCCTCATCCTGTTTACGGGGCGGCTCGGCGTCCAGAATATGATCCAACTCACCCGGCAGGGCTTGCGCCCAATTGGTGATGTTTCCAGCGCCGAGACAGACCACGAAATCGCCCGCCGTCGCGATATCCGCGACCCTGGCGGCCAGTTCGACGGGGTCATTGAGCGCGAAAACATTGCGATGGCCGCGCGCCCTCAAGCCCGCCACCAGACTATCCTTGTCGGCGCCCTCGATCGGCTCCTCGCCGGCGGCGTAGACATCGGCGACGATCACGTGATCCGCGTCGTTGAAGCAGCCGCAGAAGTCCTCGAAGAGGTCCGACAATCGGGAGTAGCGATGCGGCTGAACCACGGCGGTGATCCGCCCCACGGGACAGGCCGAGCGGGCCGCGCTCAGTACCGCCGAAATCTCGACCGGGTGATGGCCGTAATCGTCGATGACCGTAATCCCGTGGGACTCACCGGTTTTGGTGAAGCGTCGCTTGACGCCTTGGAAATTCGCCAGCCCGGCGCGAATCATCGGCTCCGGCATCCCCATCTCATGGGCGACGGCAACGGCGGCCAGGGCGTTGAGGACGTTATGCGCGCCCCACATCGGCAACGCGAGATCCTGAATCACCGTCTCGGTTTCGCGCGCCCGATCCTTCAAGGTCACGGTAAAGCGCGAACCCGCCGGCGTGATCGACATGTCGGAGCCCCGCACATCGGCCTGGGGCGACATGCCGTAGGTGACAATGCGGCGGTCGGAAACCCGGGGGATCAGCGCCTGGACGGTCGGGTGATCGATGCACATGGTCGCGAAACCATAGAAAGGGATATTCGCGACGAAGGCGCGGAAGGCCTCCTGCAAGTTCTCGAAGGAGCCGTGGAAATCCAGGTGCTCGGGATCGATATTGGTGACCACGGCGATGGTCGCCGGCAACCGGTTGAAACTGCCATCCGACTCATCCGCCTCGACCACCATCCATTCGCCGTCGCCGATGCGGGCGTTTGTGCCGTAGGAATTGATGATCCCGCCATTGATCACCGTCGGATCAAGGTCGGCGGCATCGAGCATCGCCGCGACGAGCGAGGTGGTGGTTGTCTTGCCATGCGTGCCGGCGCAGGCGATCGACCATTTCAGCCGCATCAACTCACCCAGCATCTCGGCCCGATGCACCACGGGCAGGAGACGCTCGCGCGCCGCCATCAGCTCCGGATTGTCCGGGCGGATCGCGGTGGAAACCACGATGATCGACGCATCCGCGACATTCTCGGCGACCTGGCCGACGAAAACCTTGATGCCCAGGTTCATCAAGCGGCGCACATTGGGGTTCTCGGCGAGATCGCTGCCCTGAACCTGATAGCCGAGATTGTGCAGAACCTCGGCGATACCGCTCATGCCGATGCCGCCAATACCGACGAAATGAAGGGTCCCGATGGTGAGTGGAAGCTGTCTCATGCGAGCGCCCTTCTCTCATCGAGGCCTGACCCCGTGGTCTCGTCGCGTCTTGTCTTCGGACCGAAAACATCACCGCTTCGGGTCGCCGCGACACGCAGCACCAGATCGGCCAGACGATCAACCGCGTCGGGAACTCCAAAACCTCGCGCGGCGGCAGCCGCCCGCTCCAATTGGCCGGGTTCGCCAAGCAATTGTTCCAGCCGTGCCGCGAGGCTCTCGGCCGTCAGCGCGCTTTCAGCCATCATCCAGCCGCCACCTGCGTTTTCCATGGCCCGGGCGTTGCGGCTTTGATGGTCATCCATCGCATGCGGATACGGCACCAGGATCGCGGGGCGGCCGATCACGCCGAGCTCCGAGACGGTGGAGGCCCCGGCCCGGGCGATCACCAGATGGGCGGCGACCAACCTGTCCGGAACGTCATCGAAGAAAGCCGCGGTCTCGGCCTTGATGCCAAGCGCGACATAGCCCTCGCGCACCCGCTCCAGGTCCTCCTCGCGGCATTGCTGAACCAGGTGGATGCGATCGCGAAGTACCGTGGGAAGTAGTCCCAACGCCGCCGGAACCAGATCCGAGAAGACCCGGGCCCCGAGGCTTCCTCCGAAGACACAAAGCCGGATCTCCCCCTCGGCGTCCGGCGTGTCATAACCCGTCTCCCGATGCGCGAGGATCGCGGCGCGAACCGGGTTTCCGGTTCGTTCAACCGGCTGGTTGCCATCAGTGCCGAGGGTCGCCTCGAAGGACGTCGCGACCACGGCGGCACGGGCCACCAACCATCTATTAGCGCGACCCAACACAGCGTTCTGCTCGTGCAGGATCGCTGGCTTGTTCAACCATGATCCGGCGAATATGGCCGGCACCGACGGATACCCGCCGAAGCCGACGACGACATCCGCCTGAAATTCCTTTAGCGCCCGGCGCGCGTCGAGGGCGCCAAGACCGAGCTGCGCGATGGCGCCCAGTTTCGCCACGAGGCCGGGCTTGCTGGGGCTGGCGGCGCGAATACGGGTTACCGACCAGGGCGCGTTCGCCGTCTCGAAGGCATCGCCGCGCTTGTCGGTCAGAACGAGAACCTGGTGCCCACGCGCGCAAAGCGCCTCGGCGAGGCTTAGCGCCGGGAAGACATGACCGCCGGTGCCGCCAGCGGCGAGCGCGATCCGACGGGCGGTCATGACCCACCTCCCCGGCCCGGCCGGCGGCGCGTCAATCCAAGCATCATTCCCATGCCGATCGACAGCGCCAGCAGCGAGGATCCGCCGTAGCTGATAAACGGCAAGGTCATCCCCTTCGCGGGAATGAGTTGCAGCGACGAGGCCATGTGAACGAAGGACTGCAAGCCGAGTTGGGCCAAGAGCCCGGCGGCGGCGATCAGAATGAAAAGATCCGGCTCGGAGATCAGCCGCAGGAAACCGCGCAGCACGAGGAAGCCGAAGATCATGATCACCGCGAGACAGACGAGAGCGCCAAACTCTTCGCCCGCCACGGCGAAAACGAAGTCCGCATGCGCATCGGGGAGGAAGCCCTTGACCTCTCCCTCGCCAGGCCCGGTTCCCATCAGGCCTCCATTGGCGAAGGCCTCCAGCGAACGGTCGACCTGATAAGTGTCGCTGTTCGTCGGATTCAAGAACCGGTCGACCCGGTCGCTTACGTGAGAGAAAGTGAAATAGGCGCCGACAAGGCCGACAACACCGGCGGCAATCAACGAGACCACGAAGATCGTTGGCAGGCCGGCGAGAAAGAACTGACCGAACCATACGGAGGTGACGATCACCGTTTGGCCGAGATCCGGTTGGAGCAGCAGCAGACCGATCACCATCAGGTAAAGACCAATCGCGATCCAGTGGCCTGGGAAGCCCGGCGTCTTACGCCATTCCGCGAACATCCAGGCGGCCACCACGGCGAAGCAAGGCTTGATGAATTCCGAGGCCTGAAGCGAGAATCCACCGACAGGCAGCCAGCGTCGCGCGCCCTTGATCTCGGCGCCGAACATCAGGGTGAGGACCATCAGCACAATACAACCGGCGAAGCCAAGGCAGGCCAGGCGCCGGATATTCGAGGGGGCGGGAAGCGAGAACGCCAGCAAAAGCGCCACCCCAACAGGCAACAACATCAACTGGCGCTGAACGAAGTGATAGCTGCCGAGATCCAGACGCACCGCCACCGCCGGGCTGGCGGCGAAGACCATCAGGGCGCCGAACATCACCAAAAGCGCCAGCGCGCCGAGCGACCAGCGATCAACCGTCCACCACCAGTTGCCTATCAGGCTGGTATCGGTGCGGGCGACGGAGTTCATGACGCCCTCCGCTGGTCGGGTCGACCGTTGCTCAGGAAGGTCGTGACCTGGTCACGGAACGCGTCGCCGCGGGCCTCGTAGCTCTTGAACTGATCGAAAGACGCGGCGGCGGGCGAAAGCAGCACCGTGGCTCCGTCGCGCTCTTCCGACAGCGCCAGCAAGGCCGCCTTGTCCACCGCGCGATCGAGAGTGCCCGCGACATCGTAGGCGACGCGACCCTCAAGGCTCGCCGCGAATTCCTCGGTCGACCCGCCGATCAGGAAGGCCCGGCGAATGCGGGGGAAATACTGGGCCAGCGGCTCGATCCCGCCCTCCTTGGCGATCCCGCCGGCGATCCAGTAAATGGTCTCGTAACAGGAAAGCGCCCGCGCGGCGGCATCGGCGTTGGTCGCCTTGGAATCGTTGATATAGGCGACGCCGTCTTTCTCTCCAACCCGTTCCTGACGATGCGGCAGGCCGGGGAAATCCAACAAAGCCTCGCCAATTACGTCTTCTGAAATGCCGAGGGAAAGCGCGACGGCGGTCGCCGCGGCGGCGTTCTGGGCGTTGTGATCACCTGGCAACGCCCGCGCCTTCGCCAGATCGGCGATAACGCGGCGTGTACCATCGATCGTCGCGTTAACGTGCCCCCCTCGGATGCCCACGCCCGGCTCGGGGAGCGAGCCGCCGGAAATCGGGATGACCGTCGCCCGGCCGGCGACGCGAACATCATTCGCCACCACGCGCGTCTCGGCATCGTCTTCGCCGATCACCGCGATCGCGCCCTCGCGCATTCCCGCGAAGATGTTTCGCTTGGCGGCGATATAGCCCTCTAGGTCACCGTGACGATCAAGATGATCCGGCGAGATGTTCAGAAACACCGCGCAATCGCAGCGCAGCGAGGGGACGAGCTCAAGCTGATAAGAGCTCAGCTCAAGCACATAGACGCCCTCGGCGCCCATCGGCTCGAATTCCAAGGCCGCGCGTCCGATATTGCCGCCGACCTCGACCGGCAAGCCGGCCTTGGTCAGGATGTGGCCAATCAGTGCCGTGGTCGTCGATTTCCCGTTCGTGCCGGTTATGCCGACCACCCGGGCCTCGGATTGCGAGCGAATTAGGATCTCGATATCGCCGATGATCGGAACGCCTTCGCAGCGCGCATGCGCCGCGACCGGATGCGGCGCCGGGTGCGTGTGCGGAATACCCGGACTGAGCACCAGGGCCGAAACAACGGCGAGATCGGCGCTCTCCAGATCGGTAATCGTCGCGCCCAGGGCGGCGGCCTCGGCGCGGCGCTCCTCGTTGTCGTCCCAAGCGAGCACATGAGCGCCGCCCGCGACGAGCGAACCTACCGACGCCAGACCAGAGCGCGCCAAGCCCATGACCGCGACGGTTTCGCCCTTGAACGGATGTGCCCGGATCATGCTCTCACCTCAACTTCAAGGTGGAGAGGCCGATCAAGGCCAGGATGACGGCGATGATCCAAAACCGGATAACGATGGTCGGCTCGGCCCAACCCTTCTGCTCGAAGTGGTGGTGCAGTGGGGCCATGCGGAAAACGCGCTTGCCGGTGAGCTTGAACGAGAAGACCTGGACGATGACGGACACCGTCTCCAACACGAACAGCCCGCCTATGATCGCCAGCACCAGTTCGTGCTTGGTCACCACGCTGATCGCGCCAAGCGCGCCGCCCATGGAGAGCGAGCCGGTGTCGCCCATGAAAACCATCGCCGGCGGGGCGTTGAACCAGAGAAAGCCGAGCCCCGCGCCGATCAAGGCACCACAGAACACCGCCAGCTCACCGGCGCCGACCACATGGTGAATCTGCAGATATTGCGAGAACACGGTGTTGCCCACGAGATACGCGATCAGGGCGAAACACGAGCCCGCGATCATCACCGGCACGATGGCCAAACCATCCAGGCCGTCGGTTAGATTGACCGCGTTCGACGCGCCAACCATCACCAGGATCGCGAAGGGGAAGAAGAACCAGCCGAGATCAAGCAGAAAGTCCTTCAGGAACGGGACACTCAGCCCCAGAGCGTCCGGTGAGGACGACAGCTCGGCGATCGCATAGGCCGCCAACCCGCCGATCAGGACCTGGAGTACCAGTTTCAGGCGACCCGGTAGCCCCTTGGAATTGCGCTTACTGAGCTTGAGATAATCGTCGGCGAACCCGATCAGACCGAAGCCGCCTGTCACCAGAAGTACCGACCAGACATAGCCGTTGCCAAGATCCGCCCATAGCAGCGTCGAGATCGACAGCGCGATCAGGATCAGCAGGCCACCCATGGTTGGCGTGCCTTTTTTCGTCAGATGCGTGACCGGGCCGTCATCGCGGATCGGCTGGCCTTCCTTCTGCTGGGCACGCAGCCAGTTGATCACCGCCGGGCCGAGGACAAAGCTGATCACCAGCGCGGTCATGATCGCCCCGCCAGTCCGGAAGGTCAGGTAGCGGAACAGGTTGAAGACCTGATAATCGTCGGCGAGCGGGAACAGGAGATTATACAGCATCGCCGCCCCCTAACGCCCGTTCGCCACGAGGCGTGTCGGCTCCGCCAGGGCCTCGATGGCCGCGACGATCGGCGCCATGTTGGTACCGAGCGATC
>JADHLJ010000098.1 GCA_016780745.1 Alphaproteobacteria bacterium
AAGAACGTACCCTTCGCCACTCCCGCCCCAAGCACGACTTCTTCGACCCGCAGGGCTTCGTACCCGGCGTCGTCGATCAGTGCTTCGGCGGCGGCGATCAGACGCGCGCGGGTTTCAAGGGTTCGTTTCTGGACGGGCCTGTTCATGGCAGGGGTATCTCACAAAAATTGACCGCAGTCAAAAAATTATTGACCGTGGTCATTTTCCAGTTAATATAATGACCACGGTCAATTTTGGAGGTTGCCATGCAAACCAAACGGATATTCATCATCGACGGGCACCCGGCGGGTGCGTCTCTATCCCGGGCTTTCGCCGAGAAATATGCCGCCGAGGCGCGGAACGCCGGACACCAGGTGCGCCTGATACACCTGCATGATCTGGAGTTCGATAGCGACTTCGGCGTCAGTCAGTTCCGCGACGCCAAACCGCTTGAGCCGGTGCTTGAGCGGATTTTCGAGAACATCGAATGGTGTGAGCATTTCGTGCTCGCGGCCCCCATGTGGTGGGGCGGTCTTCCGGCCAAGCTCAAGGGACTGATCGACCGCGTTCTCCTGCCGGGTCGGGCATTCGATACGCGTGTCAAGCAAGGGACCATGCCCAAGCCGATGCTCGGCGGACGCAGCGCGCGGGTGATCCTGACATCCGATACCCCGGGCTGGGTCATGCGCTTCATCTACAAGAACGCGCTGATCTGGCAGTTGCGGCGACAGGTGTTGGGCTTCATAGGAATCCGTCCGTCGCGCTTCACCTGGTTTTCCGGTGCCAGTCATCCCGGCGATGGCCTCGTGGAGCGTTGGATGGCCAAGGTTGGCAAGATCGGCGCGGCCGCGGCCTGACCTCGGACGCGAGAAGCCATGGCGGGGTCCAAGCTGGCGCGATTGCTCTATCACTCGACGCGCGGCATTGTCAGACGGTAGGGTTTCGATGAAGTATGCGTCGATTACCCACCGTCCCGCCCCACCGCCTTCCACGGAACCCAGCACATGAAACTAGGCCTATCCTTCCCGCAGACCGAAATCGGCACCGACCCGGTGGTCATCAAGGACTTCCTTCAGACCGCCGAGGGCCTCGGCTACGACTTTGTCACCTTCGTTGATCACGTCGTCGGCGAGGACGCACCGCGCGGGGCCAGCTTCGCCAACAAATACACCCGCGACTACATGTTCCATGAGGTGATGGTGCTGATGGGCTATGCCGCCGCCGTCACCGAAAAGATCGGGCTTGGCACCGCGGTGATGATCCTGCCGCAGCGCCAGGCAACCCTCGTGGCCAAACAGGCCGCCGAGGTCGATCTGTTGTCTGGTGGACGCCTCAGGCTCGGCGTTGGACTTGGCTGGAACAAGGTCGAGTATGACGCGCTGGACATGAATTTTTCGAACCGCGCCAAGCGTTTTAGCGAGCAGATCGACCTGATGCGCCAACTCTGGTCGAAGCGGGTCGTCGCCTATGATGGCGACTATCACAAGTTCGAGGCCGCCGGGATCAATCCCGAGCCGGTGCAAAAACCGATCCCGATCTGGATCGGCGCCATGGGGGACCCGGCAATCCGCCGCGCCGCTCGCATCGCCGATGGCTGGTTCATGTTCCCGCGCCAGGAGCCGAGCGACGAGGCCGCTGAAAAGCTGTCGATGTTCCGCCAAACCGCGGCCGAGGCGGGGCGCGAGCCGGACTCGATCGGTGTGAACGCGACGGTCTTCGCCAATCAGGGCAACGGCGCCCAGGAATGGCGCGCGGTGATGGAGCAATGGCGCGCGATGGGCGCCAATGAGTTCACCTTCCGCACGGCGGAAGCGGATCTGGACGGAGCGGAGGCCCATATGAAGGCGATCCGCGAGATGGCGGAGGCGCGTTGATCATGGAATGTAAAACCCGATTGGATCATGTGGTCATCAATGTTCGCCGCGACATGGATGCCGCCGAGGACCTGTGCAAGGCGCTGGGCTTTACCGTCACGCCGCGGGGCTATCACACGCTTGGCTCGATCAATCACCTGATGATGTTCGACACCAACTACTTCGAGCTTATCGGAATTCCCAAGGTCGGTGAAATCAAGCGCGCCGATCTGATCGCCGCGCCGGTCGGGATCAATGGTCTGGTCTTCAAGACCGACAATGTCGACGACACACACGCGCATCTGGTGACGTTGGAAATGGCCGGCGAGGAGCCGAGGGCCTTCAGTCGCCCGGTTGAGCTCGACGGCGAGACCAAGGACGCCAAGTTTCGCACCGTGACCGTGCGCCCGGATGTCTTTCCCGAGGGCCGGATCTATTTCTGCGAGCATGGAACGCCGGAGCTGGTCTGGCGTCCGGAATGGTTGAGCCACCCCAACGGGACCCTCGAGATCGCCGAGGTCATGGTCGTCACCGAGGACGTGCCCGGCGTCGCCTCCGACTACGCCCGCCTGATCGAGGGCGAGGTGAACGTCCTGCGCGAGGGCGTGCGGGTCGTCGACCTCGCCGATGCCCGGCTGTCCTTCAGGACCCCACGCGGCTATCGCGAGCAATATGGCGATCTCGTCTCGGAGCTTGGCGATCGCAAGTCGATCTTTGGCGCCGTGATCTTTCGGACCCCGTCGCTGGCCCTGGTCGCCAGCGCGCTGGAGGGGATGGACAATCCGCCGCCCGCGACGATCGGCGCCGAGAGCATCATCATTCGCCTGCCGGACTATGACTCCGTCTTGGAGTTCGTCGGACCGGAGGCATAGGGGGTGACGGCCACGGCGGCGATTTCCTCGACGCATCCGACCTGGATGGAGATCGATACATCGGCGCTTGCTAGCAACCTCGCCGAGATACGGCGCCGAGTCGGGCCTGGCGTACAGGTAATCGCCTCGGTCAAGGCCAATGCCTATGGCCATGGCATCATCCCTGTCGCGCGCGCGCTCGAGGCGTCGGGCGTGGAGATGCTGGCGACCGGCTCCTTCGCGGAGGCGAAGGCGGTGCGGGCGGCGGGTGTGTCGACCCCCATCGTCATGCTTGCCGGAAGCTTGCCCGAGGGCATCGCCGAGCTGGTCGCCGCCGGCTTCATGCCGACGGTCTATGATCGCGCCGGGGCGGAGGCCGCCGCGTCCGCGTCCCGATCCTCCGAGGCGAAAGTCTTTATCAAGGTTGATTGCGGCATGGGCCGGCTTGGCGTCAGCCTCGCCGACGCACCCACCTTGGTGGACCACATCGCGTCGCTCGATGGGGTGACTGTCGAGGGGATCTACACCCACCTGTCCTTCAAGGACGAGGACGGCATGGCCTATGCGCGCGAGCGGCTGGATCTGTTTTACGAGCTGTTGCGGGACCTCCGCGCCCGCGGCCACGAAATCCCGATCACCCAAGCTTTGGCCAGTTCGGCCTTGATGGTGGGCTGGAAGGATGAGTGCACGGCGGTCTGTCCAGGACATGTCCTGTATGGCATGCCGTCGGTGGTGTCCGGGCTCGCGCCCTTGCAAGGTTTCACACCGGTGCTGGGCGCGGTCAAAAGCCGGGTTATTGACATCACGGACCACGACGATGCCTTGATCGGACGCGGCGCCTATCATGGCGATCGCAAGGAGCGGCGGACGGTGGTTGTGCCTTGTGGGCTCAATGACGGAAATCGTTCGGCGGTGGTTGGCGAGACGGCGGAAGTGCTGTTCAAGGGTCGCCGCCTCACGGTTCTCGGTGGTTCGCTGGAGCATCTGGTGATCGAGGTTCCAGGAGATGTGGACATCACTATCGGCGACACCGTGACTATTGTCGGTGGCGCGGGAGATCGGCGGATCGAAATCGATGAGTACGCCCGTTGGCAGGGCGCGACGAGCATTGCATGTATGCTGTCGCTGAGCGCCCGCATGCCGGTTATTGCGTGCTCTGGAAAACAATCCGATTGAGGGAGACGGATGATGGCGAGCACCCCCGCTCAGGCACTTTGGAACGCGCGTTTGGCCGCGACGGTCATTCCCCGTGATTTCGAAGGCCGCCCGACAACAGAAGACGCGGCCTATGACATCCAACGGGACATGATCGCCGCGTCCGGGCTCGAGCCCGCGGGCTGGAAGATCGGGGCCACCACCGAGCCATTGCTCGGCGTGCTCGGGGTTGACCGTCCGTTCCTCGGTCCGGTTTTCAATGAGTACACATGGCGCGATGGCGACGCGATTCCGTTCCAGTCGGGCTATCGCCTGGAAACCGAGATGACCTTGTGCCTGAAGTCGGATATGCCGCATCGGGCCGAGCCCTATTCACGCGCTGAATGCGAGGCGGCGGTGGGGTCCATCTTCACCTCCTTCGAGATCATCCGCTTTCGCTTCGAGGGCGAGGGGGCCGGCGCCAGTTTTCGCGCGGTGGCCGATTGCGGGGTGAATGCCGGCATGGTCCTTGGCCCGGAGGTTACCGATTGGAGCGGTCTCGACCTGATGAACAATCCGGTGAGCCTTTCGATCAATGGCGAGCACGTGGTCACCGGCGCTCCGAACGAGCTGATGTGGGAGCACATCTTCGACGCCGCCGGTTGGACCGCGAACCACTCCTTCCTGGAGGGCCGAGGAGGGCTACGCGCCGGCGACTACCTGATGACCGGCACCTGCACCGGCATGCGGCCGCTGGAGCGGGGCGACTCCGTGGTTGCCGATTTCAGCTCAATGGGGACGATCAGCGCGACATTCCCCTGAGATGGAGGCCAGTACGCTCTCTCTCCGTATCCCTGGCGAAAGCCAGGGCCGCTTCCTCTGGCGTTTGACTTGAGTGTCGGTTGATCCGTTTTTCGCGTTGGTTGGCGTCGGCGGAAGGGGCCCTGGGTCAAGCCCAGGGATACGGGCCGTGAGGTTGAATCCCTTATCTTCTCTCAGCATCCCTGGCGAAGGCCAGGGCCGCTTCCTCCGGCGTTTGACCCGGGAGGCGTTTGATCAATTTTCGCGTCCGTTGGCGTCAGCGGAAGGGGCCCTGGTTCAAGCCCAGGGGGTCGGGCCGTGAGGTTGAATCCCTTATCTTCTCTCCGTATCCCTGGCGAAGGCCAGGGCCGCTTCCTCTGGTGTTTGACCTGAGTGTCGGTTGATCCGTTCTCGCGTCCGTTGGCGTCAGCGGAAGGGGCCCTGGGTCAAGCCCAGGGGTTCGGTCGAGGGGTGGTTTTAGTCGAGCCAACCGGGTATCCGTGAGAGATCGTTCCATTCTGGGTTGATCTTCTCGATCAAGGCGATTTTCCAGGCGCGTTTCCACGTCTTCAGCCGGTTCTCTCGGGTGACCGCGTCTTCAATCGTGTCATGTGTTTCAAGATAGACCAGACGCTTTATCGAATACCGGTGGGTATGGCGCACGAATCCCGCGCGATGCGTTTCGAGACGCCGGCGCATATTGGTCGTCATGCCGATATACATCGATCCCCCGCGCCGGTTCGCTAGGATGTAAATACAGGGCTTCATACCGGGGTTATGGAAGGTGGAGGGCGGTTTTTCGTATCCCGCACGATATTCGTCGCGCCCGCTATTCGTATCCCTGGCGAAAGCCAGGGTCGCTTCCTCTGGCGTTTGATCTGAGTGTCGGTTGATCCGTTTTCGCGTCCGTAAGCGTCAGCGGAAGGGGCCCTGGGTCAAGCCCAGGGATACGAGCCACATCCTCGACGCATCCCTGGCGAAAGCCAGGGCCGCTTCCGCTGGCCGCGGAGCCTATTGGCTGGGCGCGCCGTACCCACCCCCTCCTGGGGTTGCCAATATGATGCGGCTACCGGGTTTGACCAGATGCTGGGCCTTGGGATCGGCGGTTTGGCCATCGATTTCCAGACGTCCGGGGGCACCTTGGCCACCGCCGGCGATGCCGTTGGCCGGCGCCTTGGTGCGTTCGGCGAGGAACGCGACAGCACCAGGGCGGGCGCCGATATATTCAAGTTCGACCTCCTGGCCACGGCCGCCGGTGAACGCGCCCGGGCCGCCCGAGCCCTCGCGCAACGAACGCCGCAGCACCCGGATCGGCAGGCGATGTTCGATCTCCTCGGCCGGCGTGGTCGAGATGTTTGATGGCCAGCTGACGCAAGACAGACCGTCGCCAGAGGCCGATGCCCCCATGCCGCCATTGAAGAAGAACAGGCCCGCGGCGGGGGAGCCATCGGGGTTGCTGCCATTGATGTTCACACACCAGATCGGCGAGCCCGCGCCCGCCAGGACCTTGTCCGGAGCGACCCCGGCCAGCGCGTCCATGACCAGGGCCGGAATGTAATGGCCGGTCAGAACCCGGCTGCCGACAGAGGCGGGGTGTTGCGGATTGACGATGCTGCCCTCGGGCGCGGTCAGGGAGATAGGCCGCAACGCGCCGTCATTGTTCGGTAGTTCCGGCGCCAGCGCGGCCTTGATCGCGTAGGACGACATGGCGCGGGTATAGCAGAGCGGGCAATTCACCGCTTTTGGTACCTGCTCGGACGAGCCGGCGAAGTCGATCCGAACCGCGTCGCCGTCGACTTCCACTTCGACACGAATTTCAAGGGGCGCGTCGGCCAGGCCATCGGTCGCCACGGTCGCGCTATATCGACCGTCCGGCAGGGCGGCGATCGCGTCGCGGACGGCGGCCTCGGTTCGGCTTCGCACGGCGCGCGACAGATCGGACAGGTCGGAAAGCCCATAGGTGGCGATCAACTCATCGATGCGCCGCTCCATGATCGCCAGCGCGCCGAGTTGCGCCTCCAGATCGCCCTCGACTTGATCCGGAACCCGAACATTGGTGCGCAAGAAGGCCATGAGCGTCTGGTTCACCACGCCCGCTTCATGGAGTTTGAGCAGCGGGATCTGGAGACCTTCCTCGAAAATCTCCCGTGGCTCGGGAGAGCGAATCTTGCCGCCGATATCCGGCGCGTGCGCGGTGCTGGCGGCGAAACCGACCAGTTTGTCTCCACTGAACAGCGGTCGGCAGACCGAGATATCCGGAAGGTGCCCGGTGCCCATATGCGGATCATTGGTGATCAACACGTCTCCAGGCGCTAGGGTCTCGGGCGGGAAGGCGGCGATAAAGTGCTTCACGGTGTCGGGCAGGGTGCCGATGAAGGACGGGATACTGTCGCTTGCTTGGGCGAGCGCGTTGCCCTCGGCATCGGTGACGACGCAGGAGAAGTCATAGGATTCTCGCACCACCGTGGAGAACGCCGAGCGCAATAGCGATGCCGCCGCTTCATCAACGGCGGCGATCATGCGGTTCCAAAGGATCTCCAGATGGATCGGGTCATCCAGACTGGTCTCGCGGGCCGCGCGGCGGTTCTCGGCGGTGTTGATGTCGATCACCATGTTGCCCGCGGCATCGATCTCCATGCGGGCATTGCCGGGGAGCACCGTTGTTGATTGTCCCTCCTCGATGATCGCGGCGCCGTCGATGGCGCGATTGGCGGGCAGGGCGGAGCGGGTATGAACCTGGACCGACCGCGCGGCCTCCCAACCCGGAAGACGCACGTCGCGGGCGCGTTCGGTCGCCTCGGTCTCGGTTTGTGAGCCCAGCCGTGGCCGAAGCCCGGCGGGGACGGTCGGGGCCTGCAGCGTGACCCGAGCCGTCATCAGCTCAACCTCGACCGCGTCCAGCCGACGGCCATAGGCGTGTTCATGCACCTCGTGAAACGCATCGGTAATCGCAGCCGCCGGATTGTCCGAGGCCAGAGCCTGGGTGATGTCGACGACCAGTACCGCGCCTTGTCCGGCATAACGCAGCTCGGCAAGCCGCGTAGAGGTAATCTCGGCCTTGCCCGCGGAAGCCGCGACGACCACCCGCGCGTCTTCCTCAAGGTCTCGATAGACGTGGTCGAGGTCGTCGTAGCGAAGCGCGTTGACCCGTCCGGCGACGGCCGCCGTCCGGTCAACCCGCGCTGGAGCCACGGCCAGACCGAGCGCCGAGGCGACACCGGCCGCGGGCGGAATGATTACCCGGGAGATGCCAAGCCGTCCCGCGACCGCGCAGGCGTGAACCGGGGCCGCGCCCCCAGTGGCATAGAGCGTGTAATCGCGCGGGTCGCGGCCCTTCTTGGCCAGATGCACCTGCGCCGCGCGGGCCATGGTCTCGCAAACCACCTCGTGGATACCAAGGGCCGTATCCGGCCCGGTCATTCCAAGACTCTCGCCCAGCCGAGTGGCGGCGGCATCGGCGGCGCTCGTGTCGATGGTAAGCGCGCTTGAGGAGAAGCCAGCGGGATCGAGATAGCCGAGCAACAGATCGGCGTCGGTCACGGTCGCCTCCGTACCGCCCCGGCCATAGCAGGCGGGACCAGGGACCGCGCTGGCGCTTCTGGGGCCAACCTTCAGCAAGCCGAGGGAATCGCGTCGGGCGATACTGCCGCCGCCGGCGCCGATCTCCACCAGCTCGACCGTTGTGATGTTGACCGGCAGGCCGCTGCCGGGGGCAAAGCGCCGTTCCCGCGCCGCCTCGAAACTGTAGGCGACCTCGGGCGCACCATCGTCAACGATGGCGATCTTGGCGGTGGTGCCGCCCATGTCGAAGGCCAAAAGTCGGTCCTCGCCCGCCGCCCCGCCGATTAGCGCCGCCGACAAGGCACCGGCCGCGGGACCCGACTCCAGAAGTTGAACCGGCACCCGCCGAGCCTCCTCCGCATGGGTGAGCCCGCCATTGGAAAGCATCAGCATCAGCGGCGCGGGTATGCCCGAGGCGCGCAGAACCGAGACAAGACCGTCGATATACCGACCCGCCAGCGGCTTGATGAAGGCATTGATGACGGCGGTGGAGCCGCGCTCAAACTCACCCGACTCCCGGCTTACCTCCGAGGATAGGGTGACCGAAAGGTCGGGATGACGCGCCGCGATCGAGTCCGCGGCGGCGCGTTCGTGCGCGTCATTCACATGCGCGTTGAGGAAGGCGATGGCGATGGACTCGACGCCGGCCTCCGCAAGTGCATCCGCCGCCTCGATGACGCTTGCCTCGTCCAGGGCGGTGAGGACCGTGCCATCGCTGGCGATGCGTTCCGTTGCTTCCAACCGGAGGGGGCGTTCAACCAGAGGCTTCGGAAACTCTAGGAACAGATCATAGATGTCATATTTACGCTCGCGTCCGAGCTCCAGCGCGTCACGAAATCCGGCGGTGGTGATCAAGCCGGTTTTCGCGCCCCGTCGTTCGATCACCGCGTTGCTGAATAGAGTCGTGGCGTGAACCACGCGAACCACCGTGGCGCCGCCGCCGATCTTGGGAAGCAGCTCCTCGATACCGTGGCCAACGCCGGCTTGCGGGTCCGCCGGCGTGGTCAGGACCTTGGCGGTCTGGCAGACGCCGGTCTCCAGGTTCAGGGCGACGAGATCGGTGAATGTGCCGCCAATGTCGATGCCGAGGGCATGGCGCGGCGTTGCCGGAGAGTTGGACATGAACGAGGGTCCCTGATTTGGGTTGAGCAATAGGATGCCGAGCGGCGGCGCGATCGTAACATGGCCCGCCGGAGGAGCCAGCGGAACGATCAAGGTTCCGATCAGTATGCATCCCACGGTACTATGCTGTGGACGGTCGCGAAACGCGTTCCTAGGGTGTTCTCGTGAGCGGTTGTCGGGCTTTCCCTCAACCAATTGTTCATTTTTTCGGGAGGGCGCCATGGCCGTTGTCGTTAAGCGCCTTACGCGGCATTTCGCCGCCGAAGTGAGTGGCGTGGACCTTAGCGCGGGTGTTTCAGACGCTGATTTCGGCGCGATCCAAAACGCCTTTGATGAACATTCCATCCTCGTGTTCCGTGACCAGAATATCAGCGACGCCGAGCAGGTTGCGTTCTCCGAGCGGTTCGGCCCGCTGGAGACCACGGTGAATTCCAATCCCGCCGGCGCGGGAACGGTTGTGACGATTCTGTCAAACCTGGACGAGGCCGGCGACGTGATCCCGCCCGAGGATCGCCGCATGGTGTTCAATACCGGCAACCAGATGTGGCACACCGATAGTTCCTTCAAGGAAGTGCCCGCCACCGGGTCGCTTCTGTCAGGTAGGCAAGTACCGCCCGAAGGCGGTGAGACCGAGTTCGCCAGCATGCGCGCCGGTTACGACGCCTTGCCGGATGAGCGTAAAGAAGCGTTGGAAGGGCTCGTCTGTGTCCACGATTTCGCCTATTCGCGCGGTTTGATCGATCCGAATCTGTTGCGAGAACGTGACAAGCAAGAGGTGCCGCCGGTGCGACAGGCGCTGGTTCGCGCCAACCCGGCGACGGGCCGCAAGAACCTGTTCGTCGGCGCTCACGCGTCCTATGTACTGGAAATGGAATTGGATGAGGGTCGCGCCCTGATTCGTGATCTCAACCAACATGTTACCCAAGACGAATTCGTGTATCGTCACCAGTGGCGACAGTTTGATCTGGTGATGTGGGATAATCGCTGTGCCTTGCATCGAGGGCGCCCTTGGGATCCGATTTACCCAAGAGTGATGCATCGCACGACCGTGGCCGGTATTGGCCGAACGGCATAGAAGCCGGGCACATTGAGGGAGAACGCGTACAAGCGTCGGAATTCGAAGCGATGTGGGTGGGACCACGAAAATCGCGCGATATCCGGCAAAAGGGGCATAACCGCCACCCAAAAGGTCAAAAGGCCGGGGTGGTCATTAAAGAAGGTCGAGTTGAATGGATTTTCAAGAATTGTTGATCGCGGATCTCGCAGAGCTGGAACCGCAAGCGCCGGACAGTTTGAAGGAGATTGCTTACCACCGTCTGGAAGAGAAGCTGGTTTTCCTCGAAGTCGCGCCCGGATCGGTTGTAACCGAAAAGGCTTTGGCCGAATCGATTGGGATTGGCCGCACCCCGGTGCGCGAGGCGATCCAAAGATTGGCCATGGCTGGGTTGCTCGAAGTGTTGCCGAGGCGCGGCATTCGGGTCTCGGAGCTGGATTCCGGCGCGGTGCTACGCATGCTGGAGGTAGGCCGCGGCCTGGATGACGCGGTGGCGCGCGGCGCGGCGGTGCGCGCGATCCCGCAACAGCGCAAGGAACTTCAGCGCGTCGCCGAGGAATTCGAGGCGGCCTCGGCGCGTGGGGACCCTATCGGCCTGTTGCGTTCGGATAGCGAGTTCAACAGTCTTTGCATCTCGGCGATGAACAACGAGCACGCGACCAAGATGGTTCAGCTGCTGCACCCCTTGTCGCGCCGATTTTGGTTCAGCCGCCACGGGCGCGGCGGTGATACCAAGCTCGGGCCGAGGCTGCACGCTCAAGCCGCGCGCGCCGTGGCCGAGGGCGACCCGGATAAGGCCGCCGCCGCTTTCAGGCGAATCAACGACTATCTGGAAAGCTTCATCAAGGCGAGCATGTACAATTGACCTAGACCGTTTCTTGCCTCCAGGAGGCGCTTGCGTGGGCTTCGAGGAGGCGCTTGCGCGGGCGGGGGCGTGGTGGCAGTGTCCGGCGATATGAACAAGCCACCTTCCGACGATCAACCCGACGATCTGCTGCGGGATATCTGGTACTTCGCGCTTCCCTCTGGGGCGCTCGAGCCGGGGCGCCTTGTCTCGCGGTCCCTGTTGGGAGATCCCGTGGTCTTTGGCCGAGGCCCGGACGGGGCCGCGTTCGCGCTTCGCGATATCTGCCCGCACAGGGGTATCCCACTAAGCGATGGACGCATGACAAGCGGCGAGGTGGAATGCCGCTATCACGGCTGGCGCTTTGGCGCCAACGGCGTGTGCACGGCCATACCCTCGTTGGTCGAGGGTCAGGACATGGACATATCGCGCATCAGGGTGCGCCGGTATCCGATCCACGAGGCGCAAGGCTGTATCTGGATTTTCATGGCCGGCGACGGGTCGGTCGAACCGCCCCCACCGCCAGCCTTGCCCGAGGTCGCCGACCGCCCGCGTCTGGTCGAGACGATGGAGTTTCCCTGTCACGTTGATCACGCGGTCGTTGGCCTGATGGACCCCGCGCACGGCCCGTTCGTGCACAAGTCCTGGTGGTGGCGCTCGCGGCGCTCGATCCACGCCAAGGAAAAGCGCTTCGGGCCGTCCGAGCTCGGGTTTTCCATGCTGCGGCACGCCCCGTCCAGCAACTCCGCGGCATACAGGATCCTCGGCGGCGAAATGACCACCGAGATCGCGTTCCGCTTGCCGGGTATCCGCATCGAGCATGTCAAAGCCGGTCGAAACGCGTTGGTTGGCCTCACCGCGGTGACGCCGATCACCGCCGAGACGACTATTATTCATCAGATGATGTACTGGACCATGCCCTGGCTGTCGGCCTTGCGCCCGATCCTGCGGCCTTTCGTCAGAAAGTTTCTCGGTCAAGATCGTGACATCGTCGTCCAGCAACAACGGGGCCTGCGACATGACCCGACCCTGTTGTTAATCAATGACGCCGATATGCAGGCCAAGTGGTACTACCGGTTGAAGAAGGCGCATGAGCGGTCTATCGCGGAGGGCGTTGCTTTCGAGAACCCGGTGCGCGAGACCACGCTGCGTTGGCGTAGCTGAGGCGGCGCTGGTGACTTATCTCCGGTTCGTCGGCGCCAATATACGCTTCCTGGGTTTTGGTTATCTCATCGCCTTCATGTCGACCTTCGGGCAGACTTTCTATATCGCGATGTATAGCGGCCAGCTGCGCGAGGCCTTCTCTCTAAGCCACGGGGATTTCGGCAATATCTATGCCGCCGGAACGGTGACCAGCGGGTTGTTGCTGATCTGGGCGGGTAAGGTGATCGACAAGATCGACCTTCGGCTCTACGCGGTGCTGCTCTGTGTCGGCATGGCCGGCGCGTGTTTGATGATGGCGCTGACCCAAAACTGGTGGATGCTGGCGCTGTCGATCTTCCTGCTGCGCTTCGCGGGCCAGGGCTTGATGAGCCAGGCGGCGACGGTGACCATGGCCCGCTATTTCGATGAGTTCACGCGCGGGCGCGCGGTCTCGCTCGCGGCGCTAGGTTTCCCGAGCGGTCAGGCGGTGTTTCCGGCGATGTCGGTCAAGGTTTTGGCGATCTTCGAC
>JADHLJ010000099.1 GCA_016780745.1 Alphaproteobacteria bacterium
TGGCGGTGCCACCTTTGGTATTGTGGTTGCTCAAGGGACACGGGGCACGGCATCAGGCGTTTCTGGAACGCACGGGGGCTCTTCGCGATCGTGTCGCCGACAGCGCGCGCCGCCAGTGGACCCGAAGCCAGGTGATGCGCGATCCCCGCTTCTTTCTCGCGATGTCGGCGATGATGTCCTCGTCCTTCATTATCACCGGACTCAATTTGCACCAGGTGCATCTGGTTGAAAGCAAGGGCTGGGATCTGACGATCTATGCCTCGTCCTTCTTCATTTACGCGATTTGTCAGGTCGGCATGGCGATGGTGACCGGCATGTTGGTCGACCGCTATGGCGCGCGTTTCCTGGCGCCGTTTTATCTGTTGCCGCTGATGGGCGCGTGCGTGGTGATCGCGGGATTTGACAACCAGGCCTCGGTCTTCGCGTTCATGGTGCTCGCGGGGACCTCTGGCGGCGCTGGCGCGACGATCGTCTCGACTATCTGGGCCGAGCTCTACGGCGTCCTGCATCTCGGCTCGATCCGGGCCATGGTGGCCGGCATTCAGGTGATTTCCAGCGCCCTGGGCCCGGCGGTCTTCGGTTGGTTCATCGATGGTGGCGTCAGCATCGAGGCGATCTCGGCAACGTGCGGAATATATGCGTTCGGCGCGTGCGTGATGCTGGCGGCGTTGTTCCGACCGAGACTGCTGTTCTTCTGGCGACCCTAGAGGGGATCCGCCCTTGCTGACGGTCTAGCCAAACACCCCGTCGGCTTTCAGCGCCGCGACCGCCGCGTCATTCAGGCCGAGCCAGTCATCCATCACCTCATCCGTGTGCTCGCCCAATACCGGAGACGCTTTCAGGCGCACGGCGGCGCCGTCGACCCGCACCGGCCAGGCCGGCATCTTGAACGGCTTATGGATCGGATGATGCATGGTCTGCATCACCCCGCGTTCCTCGAAAGTGGCGTCGTTGTTCAGCTCGTCTGTGTCCAGGACCGCGCCCGCCGGGATGCCCGCCGCGCCGATTTGTTCCATCGCCTCGAACTTGCCCCGGCCTCGGGTCCAGGCGCCGATGATTTCGTCGACCTCGTCGATCCGGGCAACACGGTCAGCGGGTACCTTGTAACGTTCATCGCCGATCAGATCTTCGCGACCGATCACCGTCAGCAGCCGGTCCCAGTGCTCCGGATTGGCCCGGCTGGTCATGACGTAGATATAGTCGTTGGGACCGCCCGGCGCGCAGGGATAAAGACCCATCGGCGCGTTGGTGATGCCGGGCACCCGGCTGCCGCCGCGCTCCGCCGCCTTGCCGGTTCGGCCTTGGGTCGCGAAATTCACCCGCATGTAGTGCAGCATCGCGTCCTGCATGGCGACCTGAAGCTTATGCCCTTCGCCGGTCTCCTTGCGCTTGAACAGCGCGCCGAGAATGGTGATCGCCATCAGCATGCCGGTTCCGGTATCACCGATGGTGATGCCCGGGCGGGTCGGCGGGCCATCGGCGTCGCCGGTAACGCTGAAAGTGCCGCCGCAAGCCTGGGCGATCATGTCGAAGGCCAGATTCTTCTCGAACGGGCTGCCCTCGCCAAAGCCCTTGACCTGGGCATAGATCAGGCTCGGGTTGATCTCCTTGACCACGTCATAGGACAGGCCCAGACGTTCAATGGCGCCGGGCGCGAAGTTCTCGATCATCACGTCGGCCTCGCGGATCATATCCTTCACGAGGTCCAGGCCCTTGGGCGATTTCAGGTTCAACGTCACCGACTTCTTGTTGGCGTTGAACATGTGGAAATAATAGGGGTCGTCATCCGGCTGGTTGGGGCGCAGGCGCCGTCCAGGATCACCCCGGTTCGGGTTTTCGATCTTCACCACGTCGGCGCCGAGCCAGGCCAATGTCTCGGTACAGGACGGACCGGCCTCGAATTGACTGAAGTCGACAACCTTGATGCCTTGCAGAAAGCCTAGATCGGTGATGTTCGGAGCCATTGTTTTTCTCCCTTGAACGAACCGGAGCGGCCTACGCCGCGTCCCTGAAGTAATCGGCCATCGCGCCGACGGTGGTGGCGATATCGGCTTCGCTGATGTCGCGATGCACGACAAGCCGGAAGGTCGGGGGACGGCCGCCGATCTTCACGCCGCGCGATTCCATGTGCGCCGCGAGGCCGTCGCGATGCGCGCCATCGACCTGGATGAACACCATATTGGTGTTGGCGCCTTGCGGCTCGGTGGTGATTTCGGGAATTTGCGCCAGCTCGGAGGCCAGCCGCGCGGCGAGGCGGTGATCATCGGCCAGCCGGTCCACTTGTTCACGAACCGCCACTAGACCGCAGGCAGCGAGAATGCCCGCCTGCCGCATGCCGCCGCCCAGCATTTTGCGGGCGCGGCGAGCTTCTTGGACAAAGTCCTTGCTCCCGACCAGGACCGAGCCGACCGGCGCGCCGAGGCCCTTGGACAGGCACAGCGAGACCGTATCGAACCCCTTGGTCAGGTCCTTGGGCGAGCAGCCATTGGCGATCGCCGCGTTCATCAGCCGCGCGCCGTCCAGATGGCTGGCAAGACCGTTTGCCTTGGCCAGCGCGGTCGCCTGGCCCATGTAGTCCGGCGACAGAGCCTTGCCGTTATGGGTGTTCTCGAAACAGATCAGCTTGGTGCGCGGGAAATGCATGTCCTCGGACTTAATTCGGGACTCCATGACCGCGAGATCGACGGACCCGTCGTCGAGCACGGGAACGGTCTGCGGAATAATGCCGCCCAGCGCCGCCGTGCCGACCGCTTCCGCGCGGTAGACATGATAGGCCTCGCCGATGATGTATTCCTCGCCGCGCCCGCAATGGGTCAGAACGGCGGCGAAATTCGATTGTGTGCCGGAGGTGACATACATGCCGGCCTCGAAGCCCAGCATATCCGCGACCGTCTCTTCCAACTCATTGATCGTCGGATCATCGCCATAGACATCGTCGCCGACCTCGGCGGTTGCCATGGCCTCGTACATCCGGGGGGACGGCTTGGTGACCGTATCGCTGCGCAGGTCGATCATGTGGGGTTCCTCGATGGAGCGGGGACGAGCGGGGTGATTGTGATCGCCGCCGCCGTGCCGGTCAATCAGGTCCGAGGTATTCCCGCTTCCTCTCCGCCGCCGGGCTAGCCGAGGAACGATCCGCCGTTCACGTGGATGGTCTGACCGGTGATGAAGCCACCATTGGGGCCGACCAGATGGCGGACCATGGCCGCGATTTCCTCGACGGTGCCGACCCTGCCGATGGGAATATTTGGCCCCGCCTGTCCGCTGGGTCGCGCGCCCGCCGCGGCCCCGCGCACCGTGTCGATTGCCCCCGGCGCGACACAGTTGCAGGTGATGCCATGCGGCGCCAGTTCTCGCGACAGGGCCCGGATCAGCCCTTCCAGGCCGGACTTGGACGCGGAGACGTGACAGCGGTTCAAGGTGCCGACCCGGTGCGATATCCCGGACAGGGCGACGATCGAACCGCCGCCGCGCGTCACCATCGAGGGCGCGACCGCGCGGGCCAGGATGAAGGCGCCATCCAGGGCAACCGACAGGATCTCGCGCCACTCGGTAAAGCTCATTTCCAGGAATGGTGTCTGACGGCGCAGGCCCGCGTTGCTGACCAGAATGTCGATGCCGCCAAACTCGGCGCTCGCCGCCGCGACCATCGCTTCGACGGCATCGGGGTCGGAAACATCGGCGATCTGGCCGATGGCGGTCCCGCCGGCGTCGCGTATCGCTTGCACCGTCTCCTCGACGGCGTCGGCATTGGCGCGGCCATTGACCACCACCTTGGCGCCGTCACCGGCAAGCGTAAGCGCGATCCCGCGTCCGATATTCTGTCCGGCCCCGGTGACAAGGGCGACTTTTCCGTCCAACGGGCGGTCGGTCATGGTCTTCTCCAAGTTATTAGGCGACGGGGGCGCGAACCGCTAGACGGGCCGCTCTCCGGCGAAGGTGGTGCGCCACAGCAGGCGGCGCTGGCCGTCATAGTCGTTCAGCGCGTAATGCATGGTCATCCTGTTATCCCAAATCGCCACCGAGCCCTTGGCCCAGCGGAACCGGCAGGTCAGATCCGGTCGGGTGGCGTGGCGATACAGCCGGGAGAGCAGATGCTTGGCGTCATCCGGCTCCATGCCCTCGATGCCGACGGTATAGATCGGGTTCACGAACAAGCCCTTGCGTCCGCTGCGGGGATGGGTGCGCACAATTGGATGCAGGCGCTGGCGGTCGGCTTCCGGGTCGCCCCGGGTCATGCCAATGGAGGCGCTGAGCTTATCCTTGAACTTCGGCGGCGACTTGGCGCCATAGGGCGCGCCGATATGGATCGCGCGCTTGCCTTCGATTTCTTTTTTCAGATTATCGCTCAATCGTTCATAAGCGGCGGCCTGGCTCGCCCACATCGTATCGCCGCCATGGGGCGGGATCTCCAGCGCATAGAGCACCGAGCCGCCTGGGGGCGCGTCCAGGAAGCTGAAGTCGGAATGCCAGTCTCCGCCGAAATTGGCGATCTTCTCCTCACTCGCCTCCTTGAGCACCGCGATGATATCCGGGTCCTCGGGCGAGGGGGTGATGTATGGCACCCGCATCAACGGGGCGAAAGCCTCGGTTACGCGTTTCAAGCTCGTGGGGTCGAGATTCTGATCACGAAAGAATAATACGTGATGCTCATCGAGCGCGTCGTTCAACGCCTCGCGGGTGTCCTCGTCGAAGGGCCGAGAGAGGTCCATATCAACCTCGGCGCCGATGAAGCCGGAGACCGGATCGACTGAAAGCGCGGCTGAGCTCACGTTATTCTCCCTTTGCGTCGCGGAGCGTGGGGCGGAGTGACTAGGCCGGGCGATAGTATTTCACGGCGTTGTCATGGAAAAGCTTGCGTTGATCCCGCGCCGAGAAACCCGCGACGATCCGTTTGAACCCGGTGAAGATCGTATCATAGCTGGCACAGAGGCTATCGACCGGGAAATTCGAGGCGAACATGCAGCGATCGACGCCGAATATCCGGATCGTCTCTAGAACCAGAGCGCCATTGCTCTCGGCCGTCCAGGCCTCGCCGGCTAGGCCGATGCCGGAGATCTTCACCGCCGTGTTCGGCTGATCGGCGAACCTTTCGATTGCCTCGCGCCAACCGGTGGTTCCGGCCTCGCTTCGGTCCGAGGGCAAGCCGGTATGGTTCAGAATGATCGTGGTATCGGGAAAATCCCGCGCCAGATCCGCCGCCTCGTCGAGATGCCACCATGGGGTCTGCAGGTCGTAGTGCATCCCATGGGTGGCGAGATGTCGATATCCATCGCGGAAAACCGGGTCCGCCATTGATCCGGGAATGCCGGGCGTGAAGGCGGCTGGGGACGCCGCGGCCTTGGGCTTCTGGCGTACCGAGCGAATCAGTGGATAGGCCGCGTGGCCCGCCAAAACCTCGGCGATATCCGCGCGATCGAACCAGGCTTGACCAACCACGGCGTGGGGGAAGCCGGTTTTGTCGTGATAGCGTTGCAGCCATTCGGTTTCGCCGACAGGATCGGTCGGGTCCCATTCGGTTTCCATATGGATGGTTTTGACGACGTTATGGCCGGCGCTATCGCGGCGGTAATCCTCCAGCAGATAATCGCGCCGGATCGCCGCGTAATCGCCATAGCGAAACCCATCGATGATGTGCCGCCCGTCAAGCCACGGATGCTTGCCGAGCCCCAGATCCCAGAAATGATGATGCGCGTCGATGATCGGGATGTCGGACATGACGAGGCTCCGAGGTTAGGGCTGTTTCAGCCTACCCAATCCACGGCATCGTCGCTAGCGGGAGCGGGCGATGACTTGGACGGTTAAGCACCACATTTTCCGTCATCCCGCGCTTGACGCGGGATGACGAGAAAAAGAGAGCGAATGATGAGAGAGATTCTACCGCACGATCATGAGTGGCACCCGCCAACTCATTCAACGTCCCCGTGATTGTCCAGACATCGCGGCTCGCCTATAACACGTCAAAATCACCCACGGAGACTCTAGATCATGTCGAAGCTCAAACTCGCCGTCATTCCCGGAGACGGCATCGGTTGGGAAGTGGTGCCCGAGGGTATCAAGGTGCTCGAGGCCGCCGGCGCGAAATACGGCATCGAATATGAGTTCACCGAGTTCGACTGGAGCTGCGAGCGCTATCACAAGACCGGCAAGCTGATGCCCGATGACGGCATCGAGACCTTGAAGGCCTTCGACTCGATCTTCCTGGGCGCCTGTGGCTTCCCCGGCGTGCCGGACCATGTCTCGCTTTGGGGACTGCTGATTCCGATCCGCCGCGAGATGAAGCAATACGTCAATCTGCGCCCGGTGCGGATGCTGAAGGGCATGCCGTGCCCGTTGGCCAATCGTGGGCCCGAGGACATCAATTTCTGGGTCGTTCGCGAGAATAACGAGGGTGAGTATTCCGAGATCGGCGGCCGCCTGCATCGCGGCACCGAATACGAGGTTGCGGTTCAGGAATCGGTTTTCACCAAGCACGGCACCGACCGGATCATGCGCTATGCCTTTGATCTATGCCGCCGTCAGGGCCTGAAGAAGGTCACCTCGGCCACGAAATCCAACGGCATCATCCACACCATGCCTTATTGGGACGAGCGCTTCGAGGCGATCGCGTCGGAGTATCCCGAGCTCGACACCGACCAGTATCACATCGATATTCTGACCGCGAATTTCGTCCTGCATCCCGATTGGTTCGATGTCGTCGTCGGCTCCAATCTGTTCGGCGATATTCTCTCGGATCTGGGCCCCGCGGTCGCCGGTTCGATCGCCATCGCGCCGTCGGCGAATATCAACCCCGAAGGCGATTACCCCTCGATGTTCGAGCCGGTGCACGGCTCGGCCCCGGATATCGCCGGCAAGGGCATCGCCAATCCGATCGGCCAGATCTGGTCGGGCGCCATGCTGCTTGAGCATCACGGCCATTCCGAAGCCGCGGACGCCATCGTGCGGGCCTGCGAGGAGGTGGTTTCCGGTGGCGGCCCCAAGACGCCAGATCTCGGCGGGCAAGCCAATACCGTCGAGCTTGGCGAGGCCATTGCCGCGGCGGTGCGCTAATCGCCGATTGAGGGTTGCGCCGGCGCCGGAGGTTGGTTATCTCGCACGTGCGAAATGACTGACTTTTGGAGCACGGGATGCGCGGCAGGACGGCGATTGTAACGGGGTCGACCAGCGGGATCGGCAAGGGGATCGCGACGGCGCTGGCCGAGGCCGGCGTCAATGTGATGCTCAATGGCTTTGGAGACGCGGGCGAGATCGAGGCCCTGCGCGCCGATCTGGAAGCCCGCTTCAAGATCGGCGCGGCTTATCACGGCGCCGACATGACCAAGCCCGAGGAGATCCGCGATCTGGTCGCCGCCACCGAGGCGCGCTTCGGCCAAGTCGACATTCTGGTGAACAACGCCGGCATTCAACACACGGACCTGATCGAGGATTTTCCCGATGATCGCTGGGACGCGGTGATCGCGATCAATCTGTCGAGTTCGTTTCACACCACCAAGGCGGTGGTCGGCGGGATGAAGCAGCGCGGTTGGGGGCGGATCGTCAATATCTCGTCCGTGCATGGCCTGGTCGCCTCGGTCCAGAAGGTCGCCTATATCGCGGCCAAGCACGGCCTGATCGGCATGACCAAGGTGACCGCGCTCGAGGCCGCCGGGTCGGGGGTGACCTGCAACGCGATTTGCCCGGGCTGGGTGAAGACGCCGCTGGTCATGGCCCAGATCGAGGCGCGGGCCGAGCGGGACGGTATCTCGATCGAGCAGGCGACGTCGACCTTGCTAGGCGAGAAGCAGCCCTCGGAGCAATTCACCACGATCGAGCAGCTTGGCGCGGCGGCGGTATTTCTGTGCGGCGACGCGGCGGCGAACATGTCCGGCACCACCCTGACCCTGGATGGTGCTTGGAGCGCGCAGTAAATCCGCTAGGATCGCTCCCGGCGTCTAAACTGGGAGAAATCGTATGAACGGATCGCGCGCGCGCAACGTCGTGCTCATCGTCTTCGACTATATGGGCTACGGCGATATCGAGCCTTTCGGCAAGAGCGAGATCCGTACGCCCAACATTCGGCGGCTCGCCGAGCAAGGGCGCCGCTACACCGATTTTTACGCCCCGGCGCCGATCTGCGTGCCCAGTCGCGCGGCGATGATGACCGGCCGATATCCCCGCCATCTCGGCATGGAGCGCAACATCAACCGGGGCGAGGCTGGGTTGCCGACCTCGGAGAAAACATTGGCCCGCTATTTCAAGGACGCGGGCTATCGAACGGCCCTGTTCGGAAAATGGCATCTTGGCTATGAGGTCGAGGATGGTCCGAACGCCCATGGGTTCGATGAGTTTCTGGGCTTTCACGATTGGAACATCGACTACTATTCGCACAAGACGCGTACGGGCGTCGACGCGCTCTATCGCGGTACCGAGATTGTCGACCAACCCGGCTATACCACCGATCTTTTCACCAATGAGTCCGTGCGCTTCATCGAGCGCGCCGGGGCCGAGGGGGCGGAGCCGTTCTTTCTCTATCTCGCCTATAACGCCGCTTTGCCACCCTATTCCCCGCCTGGACGGGAAGCCGATACCGATAGCCACGATACTTGGCTGGACGGCGGGCGCGAGGATTATGTCGCGGCGATCGAGCATCTGGATCTGAGCGTCGGCCGTGTGCTCGATACGCTTGAGGCCCAGGGCCTCGGCGAGGATACGCTTGTGCTGCTGACCTATGACCACGGCGGCGCGGAACTGGCCACCAAGGGGCCGTTCTTTCACGGTTTCGGCACGCTTTGGGAAGGCGGGATAAGGGTGCCGATGATCCTGCGCTGCCCTAACCTCGTCAAAGCCGGCGAAGTGTCGAGCGAGCCTGGGATTCTGATGGATATCGCCCCGACCTTGTTGGCGGCGACGGGCGTGAGCGCGGACCAGGCGATGGATGGCGTGAACTTGTTGGGCCCCGAGAGTGATGCGCCTGAACCCCGGACGTTTTTCTGGAGGATCGATCTGCCGACGGTGCGCGAGGATTGGGTCGCCCGCTCGCAACGCGCGATTCGCCGGGGACGCTGGAAGTATCTCTGGGATGGCGGTTTCGAGTTTCTCTACGACATCGAGAATGACCCAGGAGAGCGGAACAATCTCGGTTTTCGCAACCCCGATTTGCTCGCGGAACTGCGGGCCTTGTCCAAGTCCGAATGGTAGCGCCGGGCGCTGGGTCACCGGAACGTGACTGGTCAGACCGCCCCCGGCGGTGAAATTCTGGGGCATGCGTTTTCAACTTTCGATCGTCGGCGCGCGCGCGCTGACCCTGTTGATCGCCGCGATCGCCTTCGCGGTCCCCGCGGTCTCCGCCCTGGCCAATCCGGAACACTGGAAGCCGGAATGGCCTCGTACCGACTTCACAAAGCACTCCATCGATTATGGCGACGTGCTCTCTGGTGGACCGCCGAAGGACGGCATCCCATCGATTGATGAGCCGAAATTCGTAAAGCTGTCCGAGATTAAGGATATCGCCGCCACGGAGCCGGTAATCGGGTTGGAAGTGAACGGTGTCGCGCGGGCCTATCCTCTACGGGTGTTGACCTGGCATGAGATCGCGAACGACGTTATCGGCGGGGTGCCGATCGCGGCGACCTATTGTCCGCTTTGCAACGCCGCCATCGTGTTCGACCGGCGGGTGGATGGACAGGTCCTGGAGTTCGGCACCACCGGCAAGCTCAGAAACTCCGACCTCATCATGTATGACCGCCAGACCGACAGCTGGTGGCAGCAGTTCCTGGGCGAGGGGATTGTCGGCGAGATGACGGGCAAGCGCCTGGATGTGCTGCCGTCACGCTTGGAATCATTCGAGAAATTCGCGGCTCGTCATCCGGATGGCGAAGTCTTGGTGCCGAACGATCCGGACATGCGCTCCTATGGCGCCAATCCCTATGTCGGTTATGACGGTTCGGGCTTTCCCTTCCTTTACAAGGGCAGTGTACCCGAGGGGATCGCGCCGCTGGGCCGGGTCGTGGTGGTGGGCGATACCGCTTGGACCCTGGATCTGCTGCGCGAGAAGGGCCGTATCGAGAAGGACGATGTCGTTATCACGTGGGAGCCGGGTCAGAACTCGGCGCTGAACACCAGGGCGATCGCCGATGGCCGGGATGTCGGCAACGTGGTGGCCCAAAAGCGCGACGCGGGCGGTCTCAAGGACATCGTCTATGACGTGACCTTCGCGTTCGTATTCCTGGCCTTCAAGCCCGATGGCATCTTTATCGACCAATAGCCGCAATTGCGCGAGCCCCGGCAACCGCCCGGGTGACGCAGAACAGTCCGGTAAGCGCGATTGCCGCGGTAAGAGCGAAGGTCGTGGTGTAGTGACCGCTCCATCCGTGGATCGCCACGAACAGAACCGGGCCCAGGAAGACGCCGGAAAAAGTGATGAACATGGCCGCCCCGGTTGCGCCGCTGACCTTGCCCGCGGGCGCCAGGCGGGCGATCTCGCTGGCATAGACCCCGTTCCAACCCATGCCGACCAACCCGAAGGCAAAACATAGCGCGTAGACAAGGCCCGTCGGCCAGGCTGGCGACAAAAGACAGGTGATCCCGGCGCAGATCGACGCTATCAGCGCCACGAGCCCCGATACCGCCAACCCGCCACCGATCTTGTCGGCCAGCCAACCCCAGGCGACCCGTCCGAAAACGCTGGCGAACTGGATCATCGACAAGCCAACCCCGGCGGCAATCAGAGTATAGCCGAGGTCTTCCACCAACATGGTGACCGTGTAGGTCGTAAGCGTGGTCTGCACCGCACCCATGCAGAGCCCAAAAAACGCGATCCACTTTAGTGGCGCGAGTGACCAGACCAACTTGATATCCGACACTGGACTCTGGAAAATCCGCGCGGAGGCGGAACGATCATCGTCCCATCGGGCGCGCAATGGCTGCATTGCCAACACCAGCAGCAATGAGATCGCGACCACCACGAGGACGCTCTGCTGCCAGCCCAGGTAGAGCGCCGTCGCCGGCGCGGCGAGGCCGGCCGTGATGCCGCCCAACGGAACGCCCGTAAAGCGTATCGAAAACACCAGATTGCGATTGCGTGGGGTTACGATTTTGTTCAGCAAATGCGAGGCCGCCGGTGTCACCAGCCCGTAGCCGCATCCCAACAGCACCGAGCCCAGGACGATCATCGTGATTGAGCCGGTCAGGAACAGTGCGTGCGACGCGGCGAACAGGGCCAATGCCAGCTGCGAGGCGCGCCAGGCGCCAAGGCGCCGGACGAAACCGCCGGCCATAAGGCTGGCGAGCATCGCGAAGATATATTGGATCAGAACCTGATAACCGATCAGGATCGGGTCCACGCCGAGGCCGAGACCAACCTCGGGTGCGATCGCCGGGAGCCAGAAGCCGGCAATCGCGCCCGTTGCCTGTATCAGAATTAGATATCCGACGACGACAACGGTCTGAACGCGGCCGATGGTCATCGCGAAAGCGGAGGAGAACGCGGGCCCGACGCGCGGCGTCTAGGTCTGATGCATCGCGTCGGTGGCGCCGAGGACCGCCTGGCGGAAACGGTTCTTCAGATAGACACCGTCGCGTGACGGCAGGACGAGGTTGGGTTTCGTCGCCGCGACCTTAACCACCGCGACCAACGGCAATGGCCCCGACTGGAGCGCCGCCGCCAGGGCGTCCACCCCGGCCTCGTCGGTGACTGTCATGGTGTTGGGGATGCCGGCCCCCTTGGCCATGGCCGCGATGTCGGTGCCGTGGGACGTGGCGGCCATTTGCATGCCGGTCTCGCCGTAATGTTCGTTATCCAGCACGATCACCGCCAGATTGGCCGGGCGCTGGGCCGCGACCGTGGCGAAGGAGCCGACACCCATCAGGGCCTCGCCGTCGCCGGTCACCACCCAGACATTGCGTCCGCTTTGTGCCATGGCGCAGCCGAGCCCCATGGAAACCGCGCAGCCCATGCCACCCCAGAGATAGAAATTCTCGGGCCTGTGGTCGGAGGACGCGATGTCCCAAACCGGAGAGCCGAGCCCGGCGATGGCCAGCGCGTCACCGCGCACCGTCATTAGCTTCTTCATCACATCGGCGCGGTCGAGTGTTGGCTTAGACATGACTCACCTCCTCGGCGACATCGGCGATGAAGGATTTGGCGCCGATCAGTTTCTGGCCGATCAGCACCGCGACCGCGGCATTGGAAACGAAAGCCATCTTCAGCCCGTTCTCGATCGCGCCGAGGGCATCCTCGACGGTATCGACTTCGTAAACCCGGACACCGAGGCTGCGCAGGACAGGCGCCGTCGCTTGGCCCATCGGGATCTGCCAGGGATTTGATTCGCCGTACTGGCCGCGCATGGTGACGATCATGAACAGAGGGAACTGACAAGACGAGACAATCGAGGCGATGGCGTTCACGGTATTGCCGACCCCACTGCTCTGCATCAGCACCGCCGCCTTCTCGCCGCCGAGCCAGGCGCCGGAGGACAGGCCGATGCCTTCCTCCTCGGTGGTCATGACCACGGCCTTGATGTCGTTGTCGGCGTCGCAAGCGTTGATCAGATCGGTCAGGCCGGCGTCGGGCACATAGCCCACGGTCTTGATCCCGTGTTTCTTGAGGAGGCGATGTGCCTCGACGGTCCATGCATCGGCCATGCGGGTCTCCCGGTCGGCTCGCTGGTGAAAGGTCGGCGCGGTAGTAGCATGCCGGAGGCCACGAGGGTAGGGGCCGGGGGATCGGGGATGTGGAATATGCGGCTTGTCGCCGGCCCTTGATCTTTCGGTCGACGATGCCGTGGCGGCGGCGCGCCACGCGGCGGAATAGACCCGGGTCACGTCGTGGGGAAGGAGAATGTTAATCTGG
>JADHLJ010000100.1 GCA_016780745.1 Alphaproteobacteria bacterium
CAATGCCATTGGCCCAAACCTCGTTCTGATCCATGTCAATGTGTTCTTCCCAAACATCGGGCGGGATCACGTGCGGACCGCTTCGCGGTCGCCGAGGGCTTTCGAAGCCGGACGCTTTTAAACCGCCGCTCCGTTCAAGGTTGAGCAAATCCTCGTGACCTTCGATCAGGATATCCGGAGGGGCGCTGGGATGGTACATCTCCGTTCCTTCGTGGACGAAGGCGTTCGGCATTAACTCGGATCTAGAAATCTCAAGAATCTGGCGCAGGTTGCCAATGTTTGTTGGGTCTACTGACTGACCACCGAGCATCTTCGCGCAGATGGCTCGATACTCGTTGAGCAAATCATCGCGAACCTCGAGAATCAAAAAAGCATGTAGCTCAAACGCGTCACCCCAGGCCTGCCAGTTATCATAGGGCACTTGGTCGCTTCCTGACTGTCAGAACCCGAGCCACGTTACGTAACGGAACAAGGTTCTCAGCCAGCATCCCCTAGTGCAAGCCCTTAGGTAGGGCTGCGTCGCCGAAGTATCCCCGAGGGAAATCCCCTAGGGGATCGTCTCCTCTTTACGCTCCCGCCGCATCGAAGCGCCTACGAGTTCCGCCGCCGCTTTCATAGGGTCATCCGCGAGATGCGCGTAACGGGCCGTGGATTGCGGCTGCGAGTGCCCTAGGAGTTTGCCGATGATCGGCAGGCTGGCACCGCGCCCTATGGCAACGGACGCGAACGTGTGCCGCAGGTCATGGATGCGGACATCTTCCAACCCCGCACGTATACGTATACGCCGCCAAGGCTTTTGCATATCGGTCAGGTGACAACCCGGCTCCTTGCCGTGGATGACATAGGGATTGTCTTCAAGTCGCGTCAGGTTAGCGAGCACGGCGCGGGCATCTTCATTCAGATAGACCTTGCGAGCGCCGGTCTTCGAAGCCGGCAAGTGGATGTCGTCCGCGATATAGTCCCACTTCACGGTCTGGATCTCACTCAATAGCGTGATGGGCGGTTGGCCTCCACCTCGCGGTCGAGATCGACTTTGGGACGAGATTCAATCGCGGACCACGTCGACAAGCGTCGTATGCGCCGTGCATCCTTGGCCAATTCGGGACGTTCCTATATCGCGGGTAAGCACATTTGGATTTCCCTGCTGGTCGATCAGGTCGACGCCAGGGTCGAACCATGCGCCGGTCGAGATCGCCACGACGTGCTTCATGATGTCGCCGGAGACACTGGCCCGGGCGCGGCAACGGCCTCGATCGTTGAATACGATTACCGGATCCCCATCGGAAATGGACCGCCTCGCGGCGTCGGCCGGGTTCATGATGATCGGCATCGGCCGCGCATCGGCGACGTCCGCCAAGGCGCTTTCCAACTGGCTATGCAGTTTGTCGCCTGGTTGCGGCGAAACAAGGTGCAGAGGGTGCTTGTCCACGTCTGGCGACCCGAGCCATTCGTCTGGTTCACGCCACGCCGGATGGCCCGGCGTTTCATCATATCCAAAACCCGCGATGCGGTCGGAGTAGATCTCGATCCGACCGGATGGCGTGTCGAGGGGATCGGCCTCGGGATTCGCGCGGAAACTCGCAAATGGAACCGTCACGTGTTCGGGTCCCTCAATCGGCAGTTCCACCCAATTCTTCTCTTTCAGATCATCCAGTGGGGGGATTTCGATTCCCTCGCTGGCGGCGTTTTGTAGGAATTGCTCGTAGAGATGGCGTTGCCAGTCCGAAGCATCCCGTCCCTCGGTAAAAACCGTCCCGGCGCCTAGACGGGCGGCGAGTTGAGAGAAAATCTGGTAGTCGTCGCGTGCTTCACCGACCGGTTCAATCAGTTTCGCCATGTGGAAGATAAAGGCGTCGTTCGGCGAGCGGCCGATATCCTCGCGTTCGTAGGGCGTGGTCGCCGGAAACACGATGTCCGCGCGTTTCGCCGTCGCCGTCCACCACGGTTCATGAACGATGATCGTGTCCGGTTTCTTCCAGGCCTGTTCCAGCCTGTGCAGGTCCTGGTGGTGGTGAAACGGGTTTCCGCCGCACCAATAGACCAGGCGTATATCCGGATAGATTTTGCGTTGTCCGTTGAAATCGTAGGGCCCTCCAGGCCTCAGCAACATATCCGCGACCCGCGCGACCGGAATCGAATCCTTCACCGGATTTTCACCTTGTGGGAGCGCCAACCCCTGTAGACGTTTCAAGGGAACGCCAACGCCGCCAATCGCGCCGTAGCCGTAGCCGACGCCGCCGCCCGGCAACCCGATCTGCCCCAGCATGGCGGCGAGGACGGCCGCCATCCAATAGGGCTGCTCGCCGTTCTGCCCGCGCTGCAGTGACCACGCGACCGTGATCAAGGTCCGCGTGCTAGCCATGCCCCGAGCAAGCGCCCGGATTCTCTCCGCCTCGATACCGCATAGTCCGGCGGCCCAACTCGGCGTTTTCGGCTGACCATCGCCAACACCGAGAAGGTAATCGCGAAAGCGGTCGTAACCCACCGTGCATCGAGACAAAAACTCCCGGTCCACGAGATTTTCCGTCTCGAGCACATGCGCCATCGCCAACATAAGCGCGGTATCGGTGCCAGGGATGACCGGAAGCCACTCGGCGCCATCTATCGTATCCGTTCGCTGCGGGCCGACATTCACCAGACGCATGCCCGAGTCCAGGTATCGCCGTAGCCAGTCCAATGTCCGATGCCGGGTCACGCCGCCCATGCTCACTTGGGCGTTCTTCGGATTGATCCCGCCGAACATCACCAACGTTTCAGTATGCTCGGCGATCATCGGCCAGGAGTTCTGATGGCCCCATGTCAGTTTCAGGAAGTTCATGCCGAAGACATGCGGGATGATCGCCTGAGCGCCGGCCGTGCTGTAGCTGGCCACGGAGGGCACATATCCCCCAATCGCGTTCAGGAACCGATGTACTTGGCCAAGCGCATGGTGGAAACGCCCTGCGCTTGCCCAACCGTATGACCCTCCGAATATGGCGCCGTTGCCATGTTCCGAACGAACCCTCTCCAGTTCGGCCCCCGCGATGTCCAGGGCCTCGTCCCAAGGGAGTTCTATGAACCGGTCTTGTCCCCGACCATCCCGGTTCCGTTCCTTGCCGCCCTTAAGCCAGCCCTCTCGAACCGACGGGCGCGTGACCCTGGTCCGATGATGTATGGCGGCCGGCAACACACCGGCGATCGGCGGTGGCCTCGGGTCCTCCCGGAAGGGCCCAGTTCCAACGATCCGTCCGTTCTCGGTGGTAACCTCGAAGGCGCCCCAGTGACTTGTCGTGACTTTCGTTATGCGTTCCGACATCGCGATACTCGTGGCCGTGTCCTATTGTTTCCGGTCTCAATCCGCCTTGTTAATAGGACGATCCTTAGTCCAATCGTAGGTGCCATTATCGCGTTCCTGGACGGCTTGGCGCCAACCGACACCCTCGACCCTGTTCTTGAACGCGATACCTTCCGGTGAGTGACGGGTGATGCCGTCGAATAGCGTGGCAAGCCGTTGTGTCTGCATCAGGCCGGTTGCCTCGATCGCTTGATTGATGACCATTTTTTGCATCGCGAGCTGGTTGATCGGCACGCCGGCCATGCGTTCCGCCATGGCTTCCACCTCGCGGTCGAGATCGTCTTCGGGAGCAGCCTTGAGGATCAGGCCCATTTCCTCGGCCTCCTTGCCGGTCACAGCATCGCCGGTGAACAGCATGCGCTTGGCTTTCTCCGGGCCGAGACGATAGACCCACATGGCGGTGGTCGGACATCCCCATACTCTCGCCGGCATGTAGCCAATACGCGCATTCTCCGCCATGAACGTCATATCGGCGCAGAGCGCGATATCGGACCCTCCGGCAAGCGCGAACCCATGCACCTTGCAGATCACCGGTTTCATCGCTCTCCACAGAGACATGAAATACTCGGTATTGCGCCACATGGAGGCGTAATCCTTCATTGGATCCCAAGGCATATCCTGGGGCATGTAGCTCAGCGGATCGCCTTCGGGATCGAAGTTCAACTCGTAACCGGAAGAAAACCCCCGCCCGACGCCGGACAGGATCGAGAGATGCACACCATCGTCGGCGTCCGCCCGCGCCACCGCTTGTGAAAGCAAGGCCGGAACCTCGTCATCAATCGCGTTCAAGACCTCAGGCCGGTTCAAGATGATCCGCGCGATCCTCCCGTCTTTTTCGTAGAGAACTTTGTCAGACATCATGCATGCTACGGCTCGTTGATGGCCAAGTAAGTGTCTCTCAGAACGTATTTCTGAATCTTGCCCGAACCGGTCAACGGAAACGAATTGACCTGTTCCCAAACCACGGGTGTTTTCTGGGGCGAGAGAGAGGCCCGGCAGTGGGCACGTAGCATTTGTTCATCCAACACTCCGCCAGTTGTCCGAACGAAGACGGCGATGATCTCACCCCATTTCTCATCCGGCAGCCCAACCACCGCGACCTCCGCGACGTCGGGATGTTCAAGAAGAACGTTCTCGATCTCCGCCGGAAAATGGTTCTCTCCGCCTCGGATGATCATTTCCTTCACGCGTCCAGTGATGGCGACATACCCGCGCCTGTCAATCACACCCAGATCACCGGTATGCAACCAGCCTTCCGTGTCGATCGTTTCCGCCGTGGCTTCCGGATTGCCGTTGTATTCCAGCATGACGCACGGTCCCCTTACGCAGATCTCGCCGATCTCACCAATCGCCGCCACTGTATTGTCGTCGACCCGCCGAATGGAAACCTCCGTTTGCGCGACGGGTTGACCTGCGGTGTTGCAAAGATCCTCGATACCATCGTCATTGTGGTGCTGGGTGATCACTGGGCAGTACTCGGTTTGGCCATAGAGCGTTGAAAACCCACAGCCGAACAATTCTTGAACCCGGCGCACCAGTTCGGGCGCAACCATCGATCCGCCGCAACTGACCAGGCGCAAAGCGGACAGATCTCGTGCCTTCTGTTCCTGCGCGTCCAACAAAGCGACGATCATGGTCGGCACGCCCAGGATGATATCCGCCTTCGTCTCCGCGAGTTGTCGTAGGACCACATCCGGATCAAACAGGCTGACCAGAACCATTGTGCAGCCGGCTTGCAGACAGCCCAGCGTGACCATCCCGCAGCCGGATGTATGGAACATCGGCATGATGTTCACCCAGGTGGATGTTTCCGAAACACCACACCGACCGGCATAAAACCGGGCGTTGTTGACCAAGCCGCGATGGCTCAGTGCCGCCCCCTTGGGGAAACCGGTGGTGCCGCTGGTATATTGAATCATCGCGGCGTCGTCAGGTGCTACATCCGGCAATCCGGAGGCCCGAGATCCGAAAGCAAACAAGGCCTCCCAGTCGTTCAGATCTGCAACTTCCCGAATTTGAGACAGGCCGGCAACCGCTTCCTTCGCGATACTGTCCATCGGGTTACCGCGAAACCCTTGGACATGGAACAACGCCACCGCGTTGGACTGTTCCAGGACGTAACGCAATTCCTTGGTCTGAAATGCGGGGTTCGCGGTGACCAGCACCAGTCCCGCGAGCGCACAGGCATACTCCATCAACACCCATTCGGGGGAATTCGGAGACCAGACGACAACGCGTTCTCCCGGCGCGAATCTCTTGGCGAGAGCCCGCGCGAGTTCCTCGCTATCGGTTTTGAGTTGCCCGTGGGTCCACCGACGTCCGACGGCCCCATCCTGTGTCACTTCCACCAGCGCCTCGGCTGCGGCGCGTTCCGAGGCAACCGCGCGCAACAGATCGCCAATGGTTATATCCCGGATCTGGATGTCATCCTGGGCCGGGGCATGGGAGGTCGTGAGATTTAGATCGTACATGGAAACTCGTCTATAGCGCTCCGCCCATCACGTGGGACAGGCTCTTTCAAGGATCACGTCAAAGTCGGTGTCTGGCGAAAGCCCCCCGAACGCGCGTGTGCCGTCGCCGGAAAGTCGCGAGGACCGGAACGCCCGCGCGGTGGCCTCCGGCGCATGCAGCGAGAGAAGGGTCGCCTGCAAGGTAACGGCAATCCGTTCCGTGAGAGAGCGGGCGCGGACCTCCAGATCAGCCGGATTCGCGAGTTCTTCTTCAAGTGTCTTGATGGCGCGGTCCAGACCGGCGTCGATGCCGCGCGCGGTGTACAGCTCCGCCAACAAGGCTGGGATCGCGTGAGGCTCCCGCTGCATGGCGCGCAGCACGTCAAGGCAGATAACGTTGCCGGACCCTTCCCAAATACTATTCAGCGGCGCCTCGCGATAAAGCCGTGGCATGATCGATTCCTCGATATATCCGGATCCACCGTGGCACTCCAAAGCCTCGAACACGTGGCTCGGCGCGCGTTTCGAGTTCCAGTACTTCGCGATGGCCGTGCCGATCCGGGCGAGCGCGGCGGCGTCTTCGTTCGTGGGTGCTTCGTCCATAGCCCGGGCGATCCGCAATCCCAGAACCAGCGCCGCTTCGGACTCGACCGCCAAATCAGCCAACACATTGCGCATCAAGGGTTGCTGCGCCAACCGTTTCTGAAACGCGCTGCGGTTCCTTGTGTAGTGCAGGGCCTGAACCAATCCCTGGCGCATCAGCGCGGCGGACGCCATCGCGCAATAGACCCGATTGCCTTGGACCATGTCGATGATGGTGCGAATTCCGCGCCCCTCCTCGCCGACCATCACCCCCCAGGTGTCCTGAAGTTCCATTTCAGTCGATGCGTTGGAGGTATTGCCAAGCTTGCGCTTGATCCGTTGCAGCAGCAGCGTGTTGCGCTCGCCATCCGGTCGCCACCTCGGGACCAGAAAGCAAGAGATCCCGCCCGCGTCCGTTCCCGCGAGAGTAAGGAAAGCGTCGCACATCGGAGCCGAGCAGAAAAACTTGTGGCCGGTCAGCAGATATTCGGCGCCGATGCCGGTTGCCGCGCCCAGCGGTCTGGCGTGGGTTGAATTGGCGCGCACGTCCGAACCGCCTTGCTTCTCGGTCATGAACATACCGATCGTCGCGCCGGTCTTCTCGCCAACCGGAATATCCCGGCGGTCGTAGGAATTGGAGAGCAGCCTTGGGATCCAGTCCTCGGCGATGACGGGCGTGGAGCGGAGCGCCGGAATGGCGGAGTAAGTCATCGCCATCGGGCACATCACGCCGCCCTCGACCTGGTTGAACATGTAGGTGAGCGCGGCGTGACCGACCTGGGCACCGGGACCCTCATGTTTCCAGGCGAAGGACGCGACCTCGTTCTCGACCGCCAGGGCCATGAGATCGTGGTAGGCGGGATGGTATTCGACTTGGTTAACCCGCATTCCGTAGCGGTCGAACCCCTTCAACTCCGGCGAATAGCGGTTCGCCATCTCGGCCTTCTCAAAGGTCTCCTCGGCGCCGGCGGTCCCTCCAAACCCCGCGAGCTGATCGCGGGCCCATCCCGCTCCTTCGCGAGCAACCGCCTCGCGCAGCGCCGGATCACTGGCCCAGAGGTCCTGGTCGCCGAGATGCGGCGGCATGTTTGTAACCTCATGGGTGGGAAGGGTCGCAATCGGCGCTCTGGGCTTCATGGCTGCTCCAATCCAATCTCGCGCGCCCGCCCCAAGCGTTCGGTTTAGCGCGGTTATCTGCATCCTATCGGCGAATCAGATTAAACATCGTCGAAATCGCCGCCGCGGCCTTTCCCGCTCGCGAAACGCATCGCCCCCTTAACACCGATCGTGACCTCGGGCTTGCTGTTCCACCATTCTTGACGCATGGCGGCGCGAAGATCCAATCCGTGTTGCGCCTTTGTCGACCGACGGTCGGCGCGCAGGCAGGATTGCGGAAAGCGGGCAATGTCATGGGCCAGGGATTCGGCTTGTCCGCGTGCTTGCCCATCGGGTACGACATATTCACAAAGCCCGATCCGCAGGGCCTCCTCGGCATCGACGCGCCGCCCCGTGAGGATCAAATCCATCGCGCGTCCTTCGCCGACAAGGCGCGGCAGGCGCACGGTGCCGCCGTCGATCAATGGAATGCCCCAACGCCGGCAATAGACCCCCATGTAAGCGGTGTCCTCCATAACCCGCATGTCGGCCCACATGGCCAGTTCCATGCCGCCGGCGACGGCTGGGCCGGCCACCGCCGCGATCACCGGTTTTGAGAGCTCCAATCGGCTGGGTCCCATGGCCGCCATCGGTGGTTCGCCGGCCTCAGGATAATCGAAGGGGTCCAATGCGTCCGCGCCCGATAGAGCCGAGGCGTGTTTCAGGTCCCATCCGGCGCAGAACGCGCCGCCTTCGCCCCAAAACACAGCCACATGGGCGCGGTCGTCCCGATCGAACGCGTGGAAAGCGTCGTAAAGCGCGGCGGCGCTATCGGGGTCCATCGCGTTGCGCGCTTGAGGACGTGAATGAATTACAGTCCAGACCGCGCCGTCTTTTTCAACTCTTACCGCCATTGAGCACCTCTCCGTAACCGCCGCCGAGGAATTTGTCACGTATGGCGAATTTCCGCACTTTTCCCGAACCCGTGAGCGGGAACTCCCGCACATTTACCCAGATCGTCGGCGTCTTTTGTGGAGACAGGTGTTTTCGGCAATGATTCGTCAACTCGGAAACTTCGGGCAGGTCCTCCGCGAGAATGAAGGCCGCGACGACTTCACCCCATTTCTCGTCCGGAAGCCCGACGACCGCGGCTTGAGCGACGGCCGGGTGCTCGACGAGAACCGCTTCAATTTCCGCAGGAAACAGGTTCTCCCCGCCGCGAATGATCATGTCCTTCACCCGGCCCGTGACGCGGACAAATCCTTCACGGTCCATCGTGCCGAGATCCCCGGTATGGAGCCAGCCATCATCGTCAATAGCGGCGTGGGTCGCCTCCGGGTTGTCGTTGTATCCGATCATCACCGCGTACGACCGCGCGCAGATCTCCCCGACCTCACCAGTGGGCATGACGCGATTTGTTTCGGGCGAGCGGATCGAAACTTCGGTGTGGGGCAGCGGTTGGCCCGCCGTCTCAACGATCTGTTTTTCGGTAGCTTCGATCGGGTTAAGGCAAATCATCGGCGAATGCTCTGTCTGGCCGAACGCAGAGAGCAGATGGCACCCAAGACGGTCTCTCACACGCCGAACCAGCTCGGGTGGCACTGGCGCGCCGCCCGTGGTGATGACCTCCAAGGACGACATGTCATGCGGTTCTCGCTCTAGCGTCTCAAGAAGGCCGAACAGCATGGTCGGCACCGCGAAACAGGTTGTGACTCCCTGTTCCTCTATCAGCTTGGCAAACACCATGGCGTCAAAACGCTTGATCAGCAGCATCCGGGCGCCGGCCTGAAGGCAGCCCAAGGCGCCGGTCGCGCAGCCCGCCGTATGGAACAAGGGCATGAAGTTCGCCCATACCGAATGTGTTCCGGCCTGCTTGCGCTCACAATACAGCCGCGCGTTATTGACCAAATTCTTGTGGCTGAGAACCGCGCCCTTGGGAAAACCGGTTGTTCCCGATGTATACTGAATTTGCGCCGCATCGCCCGGTAGGACCGTCGGCAACGTCCCGTCCTGATTGCCAGGATCATACAACTTCGCCAGGTCGGCCAAATTGACGACCTCTCTGATGGCGTCATTACCGGCGGTGGCGGCCTCGGCAATCCTGCGCATCGGATTGCCTCTGTACTCATCAACCAGAAACAGCGCGACTGCTCCAGATTGTTCCAGAACGTACCGCAACTCCTCTGCTTGAAAAGAGGGGTTGGCGGTAACCAGCACCAATCCGGCAAGGCCGCAGGCGTATTCCATAAACACCCATTCGGGGATGTTGGGCGCCCAAACCACGACCCGTTCTCCCGGCGAAAATCGGCGCGCCAGAACGTGAGCGAGCCTTTCCGACTCCACCAGCAGTTCCGAATAGGTCCAACATCGGTCGGTGTCACCGACATCATCGACTTCGACCAACGCCAACCGGTCAGCGTGAATGTCGGCGATATCTCTCAGTAGACCGCCGACCGTCAGGTCGAGAATCTCACCATCGGTCTGGGCGGGAAAATAGGACTCCGTTAGCTCTACCCTATACATGCTTCAATCCAACGCCCGTCGCATGGGGATATCAACGAGCATGCCGCGCGGGATCAGGCGTTCCTCGTCGTACATCGGCAGCGTGCAAAGTTCCCCCACGCATCCACATCCATCAGCACCCTCAACTCTCACGCGCGTCCCCGGCCCGTGTGTAGCCATATCCATCCTCACGATCGCCACACCGCATTCCTGTAAGGGAGACCAGTCGCTGGAGCAAACGCGCCCCACGCTCTTGCCGTCGATCTCGATTGTCCGGCCCAGTTTCGCGATGCCGTCGGTAACACGCATGCCCCATGTCCGGCAGCCACGATCCGCTTGTTCCAACGCCGCGCGACCAATGAATTCACGATGATCAAAGTCAATCATGTGACCGAGACCCACCTCAAACGGTGTGGTATCGGGACCGAAATCCGATCCGGCGTTCAGCAAGCCTGCCTCGATACGGCGCGCGCGAAAGACCGGTGTCGCTGTAATGATCATGCCAAATGTATTTCCCACCTCGAGGATGTGGTCACCGATCGCCGCGATATCGGTCCCCGGCAAGAGGTAGACTTCCCATCCGAGTTCATTGGTAAATCCAGAGCGGCTGATCACACAGGCTTGGCCGGCAATGCTCACCTCCGCGCAATCGAAGTATCGAAACGGCTGGGGCATTGGGCCATCGAGAACAGCCGCCAGAACCTCGAGAGATCGAGGCCCTTGAATCTGACTGACCCAGACATTGGGGTCTCGGATAGACACATCCAATCCGCCAGCATGGGCCTTGTACCAGTTCACAAGGTCGCCATCAGCCTGGGCCATCCAGAACCGGTCCGGCGCCAATCGCAGCAACACGCCGTCATTGATCATGCCGCCGTCATGATAACAGGCGATTTGGTATGAGCAGCGACCGACCCTGACTTTTGAAACATCGCGGGTGAAAACACGGTTCAACAGCGCGTCGGCATCGGGACCGCTGATTTCAATAGGCAACTCGCCGGTATGCCGGAAAATTACCTCCGTCCGGACCTTCCAATACATCTCATCATCACTGACCCCCGAGAGGGATTCCGGTGTGAGACGGCCGTTGTACAAAGCGTACTCTGGGTCAAACGGAAGCTCTTGATAGCTCAAGGGATGCGCCAGCATCGTCCGCGACAATTCGCGGGGCCTTGCCATTCCAATTGGCAAAGCTTTCACGGCAAATCGGAAATTGGACACTACTGTCATCGATGCCCTCATCAACTAGTGTTCGAATTTGCTGATCCGAGTTCACGCAAAAATTCCGGACGGATCGCGATGCGCGAGATTATTCGCCGAATTCTCCACCGACAAATCTAATGATTTGCACGTTTCGTTCAAAAATTCTAAACGATAAAAATGGAATTTCGATCTTATGACTCCCTGCGGATTTTCGACGCGGTGGCGCGGTCACTAAGCGTAACGAAAGCGGCGGATGAGCTGAACCAGTCAAAAGGGTCGGTCAGCTATCAAATCGCGAAACTTGAGAGTGAACTGGGGTTTGATCTGTTCCACCGGTCACATGCGCGGTTGAGTCTGACCGAGCCGGGGCGACGGCTTTGGCATGTCTCGCAAGCCGCCCTTGTTCAAATCGACCGAGAAATCTCCGAACTCCGAGGCGGGTCCGGCAACAGTGTTACCGTGGGGATGTTGACCTACTTCGCCGCACGGTGGCTTTCGCCCAGGCTCACCCGATTTTTCGAAGCCAACCCGGGCATCAGCCTGCGTGTCGAACCGCTCAATTCGATCGGCACGTTGAAGAGCGTCAATGTCGACCTCGCTATTCTGTGGGGGTTGAGAGAATGGCCAGGTTTGCGCAGCGAGCTGTTGTTCGCATGTCCGGCAATACCCACCGCGAACCGGGTGATCGCTGACGAGGTGGGCCGTCTTGGTATCGAGCAAGCGGTCCAAAAAATTCCGCTTCTAGCCGACAGCTCCGGTGACGTCGGCTGGCGTGCCTGGCATGAAGCTGCAGGGCTGCCCTACCGCCCAAACACATCAAGCTTGCACCTGCCCGACTCCAATAGCCGCGTCCAAGCGGTGATCGACGGACAGGGACTGGGATTGTGGGACAACCTTGTTGGCCCGGAAATGGAGGCTGGCACTCTTGTCGCCGTATCCGACATCCAATTGGAAAGCTGCGGGTACTACGTTATCCATCCCGTCTCCGGGCCGAAAAGAAAAGAAGTGAGCCGTTTCCGAAACTGGCTTTTCGACGAAGTGGCGGCTGAGCGGTGATACGTAAGGCTTGAAATCTTCGTTCTGTCGTTTCAATTAGCGAATAGTGCATGGTAGGTCCTCTTAAAATAGGCGCCTACATCAGGCCTTTCAGATACCTAAATCAAGCCGGGGCTTCCAGAACGGGCGGAAGAGTTCGATTTTGGGACAGCGGTCCATCACAACTTTCAAGCCAGCATCCTCGGCGAGCTTCGCGGCGCGATCTTCATAAACACCAATTTGCCCCCAAAGCACCTTGGCACCAATCTGAAGGGCCTTCTCGGCAATGCTGTAGAACTCTTCCTTCGGCCTGAACACCTCAACCATGTCAACAGGCCGGTCGATCTTTTCCAAGGAATGGTAAACCCGAAGGCCTCTTATTTCCTTCAACTTAGGGTTCGGGTTGACCGGGAGCATCTCGTACCCCGTTTCGTGCAGGACGCGCAGTACGCCGTAGCTGAACTTCATTTTGTCGCCCTTCATCGTCGTGCATAGCTTCCAGGCGATGACATAACGCGAGAAGTCATCCAGGATCGTGGACAGATAATGCCAACCCCAACCGGTAATCTTCAGGTAGGTGAAGTCGGTCTGCCACATCTCGTTCGGCGCGGCCGT